>CAMLFF010000182.1 GCA_946479185.1 uncultured Sphingobium sp. | reverse complement strand
CGGCCCCTGCCTCCCGAAGACAGTGCTCTACCAGGCTGAGCTACTCCCCGACCGGGCCGGTGATTTGATGCACCGGCAGGCAGGCGACGCCCTATAGTAGCGGCATTTGGCGCTGGCAAGAGTCGGCTCGACAATTTCGCCGGGTGCGTAAATCGAAGGCGCTGGCGCTCGTGCAGGCGGCGCGCTAACACGCTCTTCATGCCCAATTCAGCGCTCATGACCGACCCGAATTCCAGCGCCAGTAGTGGCGTCCATTATGAGCAGCAATATCTCGATCTGATGCGCCACATCTGGACGAACGGCCACGAGCGGGTGGACCGCACCGGTGTCGGTACGCGCTCGATTTTTGGCGCCACGATGCGCTTTTCGCTGGCTGATGACGCCATTCCGTTGCTCACCACCAAGCGCGTGTTCTGGAAAGTCGCGGCGCGCGAGATGCTGTGGTTTCTCTCGGGCGATACCAGCATCAGGCCATTGGTGGTGCAGGGCGTGCATATCTGGACCGATTGGCCGTTGGACCGCTACCGTCGCGAGACGGGCGAGGCCATCTCGATGGAGGATTTCGAGGCGCGCATCATCGCCGATGATGCCTTCGCGCGGGCCTGGGGCGATCTTGGCCCGGTTTATGGGCGGCAATGGGTCAATTGGCCGCATTATGAGGCCGCGCCCGAGGCAGGAGAGGGGCTTTATCGCCGCGCGCCGCAGGGTCACAACCAGATCGCCACTTTGGTGGAGAACATCCGCAACAATCCCGGTTCGCGCCGCCTGCTCTTCACCGGCTGGAATGTCGACGAACTGGAAGGCATGGCTCTGCCGCCCTGCCATATGACCTATCAATTCCATGTCGAGGATGGCCGGCTGAATGGCCTGCTCTTCCAGCGCAGCTGCGATCTCGGGCTGGGCTTTGCGTTCAACATTTTCGGCCTCTCGCTCCTGACGCGCATGTTGGCACTGCAGTGCGATCTGGAGGCGGGCGAAGTCGTTTGGCAGGGTGGGGACGTCCACCTCTATCTCAATCATGCGCATCTGGTGGAAGAGCAGCTCTCCCGCTCGCCCGCAGGCGCGCCCAAGCTGCGCATATTGCGCCGTCCGCCGACCATCTTCGAGCATGACATCGGCGATTTCATCGTTGAGGATTATGATCCTCAGCGCAGCATCTCCGCACCGGTTGCAGTTTAAGGCGCGTATATCATGGCAATGCAGGATGGACCCGACGCGATGGGCGCTCCCCCTCCTGCACAGGAGAACCCGGATGAGGAGGGGCAGCGCCACCCCTTGCTCGATCGTGAGGCCTGGGAGCGCAATCGTCTGGTTGCCTCCATCGCGCTGTTTGCCGGGGCGGGCTTCATCCTCGCCTTGCCGTTCGCGCTGCGGGCCGGGGCGACCTTCTTTCTGCCGGTCGCAACATCGCTCATCATCGCAATCTGCCTCGTGCCCTTTCTGGAGTGGCTGGAGCGGCGGCGTATTCCATCTCCCATTGCCGCGCTGATCGCGCTCACGGCCTTCATCTTCGTTGTGAACACCGCTCTGGTGCTGATCGTCATTCCGGCGGTGGACTGGATCGCGCAACTGCCCGAGCGGATCGGCCAGATCAAATCCACGCTGGAGCCGGTGATCCGCCTCTATACGCAGGCGCAGGGCTTCATTGATGGCCTCATGCGCCTCGTCACCGAGACGAAGAGCATGGGCAGTGGGCTGGACATCACCCAATCCGGCTCGCTGCTTCAGATGATGACGACAGCGGCGCCGGGCGTGGTCATCAACGCAATCTTTGGCCTGCTGGTCATCTTCTTCTTCCTCTCGGGCTGGACCCGCCTTCGCCGCCGCACGATTCGCGGGCGTGGCAGCTTCACCGGAGCGCTCACCATCGCGCGGGTCATCCAGAATGTGGTGGATGCGACATCGCGCTATGTGCTTACCATCGCCATGATCAATGCCTCGCTCGGCTTCACCGTGGCGATTGCGCTCACGCTGATCGGCATGCCGACTCCCTTCATGTGGGGCGGATTTGTGGCGCTGCTCAACTTCATTCCCTATTTCGGGCCCATCGTGGCGGCAGTGCTGCTCGGCCTTGGTGGCCTGATGACGTTTGAGACGATGGGCTGGGCGCTGGTGCCCGCCATCATCATGACCTGCCTGCATCTGGTGGAGGCCAATGTGGTGACGCCGCTGGTGCTTGGCGAGCGGCTCAAGCTCAGCCCTTTGCTGATTCTCATCTCCCTGAGCTTCTGGACATGGGTGTGGGGCACGGCGGGGGCGCTGCTTGCCGTTCCGCTGCTCATCATCATCCAGACGATCCTTGCCGCCGCTGGCAAGCCGGATATTGCGGGCTTTCTGTTTGAAGCGGGCACGCTCACCAGCACCTTTCACGATCCGCCTGAGGATAATCCGCGTTCTTGATGCGAAGCGTGTTGACAGGAGTGGCACCCCCTTATATCTGCGCCCTCCTCGACCAAGCGCGGGTGTAGCTCAGTTGGTTAGAGTGCCGGCCTGTCACGCCGGAGGTCGCGGGTTCGAGCCCCGTCACTCGCGCCATTTTCCACAGATTGGAGGATGGCACCGCGCTTGGTCTGGATGAGAGAGCTGCCCCGAAAGGGGCGCTCCAGATCCTGATACCAAAGCATTAAGCACCCTTTAGATTTTGAGTTTGGCGATTGCTGGAAGCGCGATCAGGCGCCTCTAACCTTCTCCCTGGGGAGAAGGATACGCAGCCTTGCCGCCTTTAGCGGCTAGGCGAAGTTGGATGAGGGGCGGCTACGATTCAGCGAAGCCCAACCCCCTCACCCAGCTCCGGCTAAGCAGCAAGCTGCCAAGCCTGCGCAGCCCTCTCCCCTAGGGAGAGGGATTGAAGGCCTCGCTCAGGCCCGAAAGCGCCCAATCTCCATCCAGCTGAGCAGCGGGCGGGTCGGGAATATCCAAATGATGCCTGCGACCGTGTAAAAGACTGCCTGTGCAGACCAGTGCCAGTCGCTGACGTAATCGGCGAAGCTGGCGACGATGACTGCCCAGATGGCAATGATCGCCAATATGGCAAACATGCCCGCAGGCTTGCGCCAGCTTGGTTGTGGCCCTGGGGGAGGCCCTGATCTGGAAGTGTCGCTCATGCCGCGTCGTCGCGGGTGAGAATCGCCTGCTCGGTGATGATCATGTGCAGTGGCACGTCCCAGGGCTCGATGGGCAGGCTCTCGACCATCTGGCAGCTCCAGGCGATGCCGATGCGCAAGGCGTCGGGCGCTTGGGGGAAGTAGCGGTCATAATAGCCTGCGCCATGACCGATACGGTTGAGATCGCGGTCAAAGCCTACTAGCGGCGTCAGGATAACGTCGGGCGTCACAGTGGCCGCCTGAGGGGCTGGCTGGGGGATGCGCAATTGCCCCGGCACGAGAATATCGTTGGGCGACCAGTCTGCAAATTCCATGTCCACGGCGGTCGTCTTGCCAAGGCGGGGCAGGCAGAGCGGGAAGCCGCGCTCATACAGATATTCGATCAATGATTCGGTCGGCGCCTCGGACCCCATCGAGCGGTACAGCGCGATGCGCGAGCCCGGCTTGATCTGTGCCATCACAGGGGACGGCAGCACGCGGAAGGCCAGATTGCGCACCGAGGTCGGCAGGCCTGCCACGAAGGCGGCGCGCTTGGCAAGCAATGCTGATCGTGTGGCGGCGCGCTCAGTCTGGGTCACGCAAGGGTTCCTATATCCAAGGCTGGGGAGGGTGACGGGACCACCGTGGGCCGTTTGCTGGAATATCCTCTGACGCCTCAACGTCAGGTGGGAGCCATTTAGTTTGGACCAAGATCCAGCCAGAGACAGCCCCCTAGGAAGTGATTATCGCCTCAGGGATGTTCGCTAAAGCGCGCACCGGGCAGTACCCGTCCAAACCTATCTAGGCGTTGGCGCGTTGCGCTGCAAGGCTGTCACCCAATGCTTCGATGCGCTCGGCCAGTTTTTCCAGCGCGTCGAGCGCGGCGGGGTCATCTGTGGGTGTCGCTGGGGCTGAGGGGGCAGGGGATGGGGCCTTGGCTGCCACGGCCTTCTCAGCCTCAGCCGTTTTCTCGGAGAGCGAATCAGCCAGCAGCAAACCGGCGAACAGAAGCTGCCGCACTTCGGTCAGGCCGGGATTACCCTTGGAGACCTGCTCCACGCGATCGGACATCATGCCTGCGAGCTGCTCCAGCCGCGCTTCCTCGCCATCGCGACAATAGACCGCATATTGGCGGCCGCCGACCATGATCTTCACTTCCGCCATGATTCAGGCTTCGCTCCTGGCTTTCTGAAGATCGCCGATCAGCGCATCGAGCGACTTGAGCGCGGCGATGGCCTTGTCACGGGAATAGGGGTCGATTTCGCCGCCGGTTATCGGCGCTTCATCGTCGAAACTATGGGAGAGCTGGGCCTCCAGCCGCTGCGCATGATCGTCCGAAAGCTGTCGCGCCAATGCCTCGGCGCGCGTCACTGCGCGCTCCAGCCGTCCGATCGCTTGCGTCATTGCGTCACTTGCCATGCGCGGACCCTTATCACGCTCTTTGGGGATTGCAAAAGCTCGTTCCGGCGCGCCAACCCGGCGGACATTGTGATCATAATGCGCCAATCATTATGTATGATAAGCCCGTGAGCCACCCCACAGGTTGACGCTAGCGACGCGAATCGACATTGAGGCGGCGCAACGACTCACTGCCTGTTGGCGGGGATGTCATCCGCTTGCTCGAGTGGCCGCCTGGGTCGCGGGCAATCCAGTTCATTGCGTGCCTGCGGGCCGAACAGCAAGAAAAGGCGCTCGCCTCCCATGTCAGTTACCGAGAAACGGCTCGCAGATACCATCCGCGTTCTGGCTATGGATGGCGTGCAGGCCGCCAATAGCGGACATCCCGGTATGCCGATGGGCATGGCCGATGTCGCGACGGTGCTGTTCAAGGACTATCTGAAGTTCGATCCGGCTGCACCGAAATGGGCAGATCGTGATCGCTTCGTGCTCTCGGCTGGGCATGGCTCCATGCTCATTTATGCGCTGCTGCACCTCTCGGGCTATGCTGCGCCGACGATGGATCATATCCGCAATTTCCGTCAGCTTGGCAGCCCCTGCGCTGGGCATCCCGAGAATTTCGAGCTGGCAGGCGTTGAGGCCACCACCGGCCCGCTGGGGCAGGGCCTTGCGATGGCTGTTGGCATGGCGATGGCCGAGCGGCACCTCAATGCGACCTTCGGCGATGATCTGGTTGATCACCGCACCTGGGTGATTGCGGGCGATGGCTGCCTGATGGAAGGCATCAACCACGAAGCAATCGGCCTTGCCGGGCATCTGGGCCTTGGCCGCATGAATGTGCTGTGGGATGATAACAAGATTACCATCGATGGCGCGGTGAACCTCTCATCGAGCGAAGATGTGCTGGCGCGCTATGCCGCCACCGGCTGGCATGTGACGGCCTGCGATGGCCATGATTTCGCCGATATCCGCCGCGCGATGGATGAGGCGATTGCGGATCCGCGCCCATCACTGATCGCTTGCCGCACCCGCATCGGTCAGGGCGCGCCGAACATGGCAGGCTCGCACAAGGTGCATGGCGCGCCGCTCGGCAAGGATGAGATTGCCGCCACGCGCGAGGCGCTGGGCTGGGATCTGGCGCCGTTCGAGCTGCCAGGCGATGCGAAGGCTGGCTGGCTTGAGATTGGTCAGCGTTCCAAGAAGGCTCATGCCGATTGGAAGGATCGCCTCGCAAGCAGTTCAGAAGGCCCGGAATTTGAGCGTCGCATGGCTGGCAAGCTGCCCGCCGGCTACTCGATCCAGCCCTATCTTGAGAGCCTGATTGCCGAGCCGCAAAAGGTCGCCAGCCGCAAGGCGAGCGAAATGGCGCTCAACGCGATCAACGTGCAATTGCCCGAGATGTTCGGCGGATCAGCCGATCTCACCGGCTCCAACCTGACCCAGTCCAAGGATCAGAAGACCGCCTTCACGCGCGACGATTATTCGGGCCGCTATGTCTATTACGGCATTCGCGAATTCGGCATGTCGGCGGCGATGAACGGCATGGCGCTGCATGGCGGTGTTATTCCTTATGGCGGCACCTTCCTCGTCTTCTCCGATTATGCCCGCAACGCCATCCGCATGTCAGCGCTTCAGCGCCTGCGCGTGGTGTATGTGATGACGCATGACAGCATCGGCCTTGGTGAGGATGGCCCGACCCATCAGCCAATCGAGCATGTCATGTCGCTGCGTATGATCCCCAATCTCGAAGTGTTCCGCCCGGGCGATGTCGTCGAGACGGCGGAATGCTGGCAGCTTGCGCTTGAGAATGAGAACACGCCTTCCGTGCTCGCACTCAGCCGCCAGAACCTGCCGCAACTGCGTGATAATGTGTCGGAAAATCTCTCGGCCAAGGGCGGTTACACGCTCGTCACCAGCGCATCGGCGCCCAAGGCTGTGCTGATCGCCACCGGATCGGAAGTGGAGATTGCGGTAGAAGCGGCGAAGCTGCTTGAAGCGCAGGGCGTCGCAACCAATGTCGTCTCAATGCCCAGCATGTCGCGCTTCCTCGCACAAAGTGATGCCTATCGCGCAGATGTGCTGCCACAAGGTGCACTGCGCGTTTCCGTTGAGGCAGGCACCACCTTTGGCTGGTGCGCACTCACCGGCTCGGATGGGCTCAACATCGGCATCGACAGCTTCGGCATCTCGGCGC
>CAMLFF010000181.1 GCA_946479185.1 uncultured Sphingobium sp. | reverse complement strand
GCATCTGCCTGCCGCTCAGCATTGCCGCGCATCTTGCTTTCATCGGGCCAGCCCTGATGCGCGATCAGAAAATCAGCATATTCGGTGAAGCTGAAGCCATCGCTCGATGCAAGGCGGCGCCAAGTATCGAGCGCCATGCGCGTCTGCGCATCCTCCGCGCCACCGGCGGAAAGCTGGGCCTGCGCAGCATCCCAGCTGATCGTTGGTGCCGTTTGAGGTGCCGAAGCACTGGTCGCTCCCGATGCCAAAGCAGCGATCAGAACGAGGGCGGATACGCGAAAGTCTTTTCCCATGGGAAGCATTATGGCAGAGCCTTGATGATTGACCGGTGAACGGGCGCGTGCATTTGCACCAATATGCCTGTGCAAGCGCGCGGTTTGAAGGAGTTTTTTTATATGTTTTCCGGCTCGATCCCGGCGTTGATCACCCCGTTTCGCGATGACCGGCTCGATGAGTCGGCTTTTCGCACCTTTGTGGATTGGCAAATCGAGGAGGGTTCCAGCGCTCTCGTCCCCTGCGGAACCACGGGCGAAAGCGCGACGATGACGATCGAGGAGCATAACCGTGTCGTGCGCATCTGTGTCGAGCAGGCCGCCGGGCGCGTGCCAGTTATCGCAGGCGCGGGGTCCAACGCTACGCGGATTGCGCTCGAGCATATGTTCGCGGCGCAGGCTGCTGGCGCCGATGCCGCGCTTGTGGTTGCGCCCTATTATAATAAGCCGAGCCAGGATGGGCTGTACCAGCATTTCGCTTATCTCGCCTCGCGCTGCGATTTGCCGATCGTCGTTTACAATATCCCCGGCCGCTCGATCGTGGATATCGGCGTTCCGGTTCTGCATCGTCTGGCAGAAGAGTTTCCCAGCATCGTTGGGCTCAAGGACGCGACGGGCAATCTTGGTCGCGTCTCGGCCCAGCGCCTGGCTTGCGGTGCGGATTGGTGCCAGCTCTCGGGCAATGACGAGACTGCGCTGGGCTTCAATGCGATGGGCGGCAGGGGCTGCATCTCGGTCACCGCCAATGTCGCGCCGCGCTTGTGCTCGGACTTCCAGAACGCCTGTCTTGAGGGGCGCTGGGCCGATGCGCTGGCTTTGCAGGACAGGCTGTATCCTTTGCACGACGCGCTGTTCACGGATTCGTCGCCTGGCCCGGTGAAGTACGCGCTTTCCCGCGTGCGATCTGATATGCCAGCCGAAATGCGGTTGCCGATCACATGGCCATCCAGCGCATCGCGCGCCACGGTCGATCGGGCACTCGAAATTGCAGGATTGGTTTAGGGCCGGTTCATCTTCCTAGCCTATAGTTTTCCTGAAAGTATTTTATGGCTCGCCCGCGTCCTACTGAATTCAACAAGGTCAAGATCGTCGCTGAGAACCGCCGTGCGCGGTTCGAATATGCGATCGAAGACGTGTATGAGGCGGGGATCGCGCTGCGCGGAACCGAGGTGAAATCGCTGCGATTCGGTGAGGGCACCATCGCGGAGAGCTATGCCGAGGTGAAGGATGAGGAAATCTGGCTGATCAACAGCAATATTCCCGAGTTCAGCCACGGCAATCGCTATAATCACGAGCCAAAGCGCCCACGCAAATTGCTGCTGCGGGTGCGCGAGATCGCCAAGCTGCATGGCGCGGTGGCACGGCAGGGCATGACGCTCGTGCCGCTGAGCGTCTATTTCAACGAGCGCGGCAAGGCGAAGGTCGAACTGGCGCTCGCCAAGGGCAAGAATGCGCGAGACAAGCGCGACACCGAGAAAGAGCGGGACTGGAAGCGTGAGCAGGGCCGGATCATGAGAGAAAGAGGCTGATGCCCGGCAATCGCATCGTCCGCGCTTTTCGTAACGCCATGCCAACGCGTGAGGGGCTTGCGACGAACCGGTTCGTCAAGCCCGTGGCGCATCGTGTGCTTGCGCCGGAGCTGTGGCGGTTCACGCGTCGGTCCGTGCCTCGCGGCGTGGCGCTCGGTCTGTTGATCGGCATTTTCCTGCTCATCCCCGGCCTGCAGATTGCGGGCGCGGCGCTGCTCGCGCTGCCGTTCCGCGCGAATGTTCCGCTGGCGGCGGCCATGACCTTCCTCTCGAACCCGGCCACCACGCCATTCATTCTGGCGGCATCCTATTATGTCGGCGCGACCATGCTTGGGCGTTCGGGCGATATGAGCCAGGTCATGGCGCTTATTCATAATCATGCGGGCGTCTCGGAATGGGCAAGCTGGCTCTTTTCTTCGACTGCGCCAACGTTGCTGTTCGGCCTGGCCATCGTATCGATTGTGTCGGCAGCGATCGGCTATCTGCTCTCATCATGGCTGTGGCGCAGCCGGATGGCGCGCAAATGGCGGCAGCGTCTGCATGCGCGTGATGTCGTTGGCGAGAAAGTGCCCGGCGACGAGTTTGCGCTGAGGGAACAAGCCTCTTGAACGGAGCAGGGCCGGACGCACATCGCGATGAATTGCTCAGGCTGACAGTCGGCAAATCGCGCATGTCAGCCTTTCCGGTCGTTATTGCGGCGGCACTGCTAAGCGGTGGCCTGCTGCTTTGGGTACTCCAGGATCTGGTGCTGGCAGGCGGCTTTGTCGCGACGCTCATTGGCGTTGGCGCTTTGATCTGGTTTGCGCGACGGTTGTTCCCCGCTGAGCAGGTTGAGCAATCCATCATCAGCGACTGGTCTGTCACGCGCGCCGCCGCAGAGGCCGCAGGACTTGCCATCGCCGTGACGGATCGCAAGGGGCGGATCGTTTGCGCCAGCGATCAATATGGCGAGTGGTTTCCAGATTATCCGACGCCGCCTGAAATCAAGGTGCCTGCGCGCGATCAGGAGCGGCTTGCCGAAGCGGGCAAAGCGGCTTGGCGTGATGGTGAAGGGGCCGTGCAGGGTTTGGTCCGTGGTAGCCTCCAGCTTGATGTGGACATCGTGCGGACGGGCCGGGTCGATGATTATCTGCTCTGGCGGTTTGCGCCGGTGCGGCAGGTGAGCGTGATCGACGATTATCTGCGGATTATGGAGGGGGACGCCGGGCGACAGCTCTCCGATGCAGGCATCATGTGTGCCATGATCGGCGGAGAAGGGCGCATCCGTGCGACCAATCCTGCCTTTGCTTTGCGCGCAACCGGGCGCCCTGACAGCAATATCGTGGGCCGCGATTTTGCCGGTTATATGCGGGTCGATTCCAAGGGGCGCATCTTCTTCGCGCTGGAGGAAAATCAGGCGACGCCGATCCGCATGATGCAGGTGCCTGTGCGGCCGGATGATCCATCGGGCATGCTCGCCCTGTTCATGGTCGATGACATGGCGGGCTCGGTCGAGGGCATCTCCAGCCTCGCCTATGTCGAGACATTGCTATCGCTGCTGCCTTTTGGCCTCGGCATGGCGGATCGCGATGGCAGGCTGCTCTTCTTCAACAAGGCATTCGGCCGGGTTGCGGGCATCGAGGGGGACGAGAAGCCAAGCTATCCCGGCGATCTGGTCGTGAGCGAGGATCAGGCGGCAGTTGCCGAATCCATCCGGCGCTATGCCATCGGCGCGCAAATGTCTGGCGACATTCAGGTGCGGCTGAAGATATCGCCCGAAGAGCCGATCTCGCTCAGCCTTGCTGGCGTGCGCGGGTTGGGGGAAGCCGCCGTGCTGCTCAGCCTCAAGGATAATAGCGAAGAATCGCGGCTCAAGCGGCAGGTCGCGCAGCAGACCAAGATGCAGGCGGTCGGCCAGCTCGCAGGCGGCGTTGCGCATGATTTCAACAATATCCTGACCGCAATCATCGGCCATTGCGACCTGATGCTCATGCGTCACACGCCCGGCGACAGCGATTATGACGATATCCAGCAGGTCAAAGCCAATTCCAACCGTGCGGCATCACTGACCCGGCAGTTACTCGCCTTCTCGCGCCAACAGACGTTGCGCCCGCAAGTGCTGCAGCTGCCAGACGTGGTTTCGGAAGTCTCCAGCCTGCTCAAGCGGCTGCTGGGCGAGAATATCCGTCTCAACGTCACCCATGGCCGCAATCTTGGCAGCGTGCGCGCCGATCCGGGGCAGCTTGAGCAGGTGATCGTCAATCTCGTGGTGAATGCGCGTGATGCCATGCCCGATGGCGGCACCGTTACGATCCGCACCTTCTCCGTTTCCGCCGCCGATGTGCGCGAGATGAAGAATGAGATCATGCCGATCGGCGACTACACAGCATTTTGTGTGGGCGACACCGGCAGCGGCATTCCGCCTGATGTTCTGGGCAAGATATTCGAGCCCTTCTTCACGACCAAGTCCGTCGGCAAGGGCACGGGGCTTGGGCTCTCGACCGTTTACGGCATCGTGAAGCAGTCGGGCGGGTTCATCTTCACCGATTCTGCGCTCGATGAGGGCACGGTCTTCAACATCTATCTGCCTGTGCACACCGCGCTGGCTGAGCCCAAGCCGAGCGCGCCTGCGCCTCGCAAGAAAGCCGCGGCGGATACATGGGGCACTGGCACGATCCTGATCGTCGAGGATGAGGACATGGTGCGCAATGTCGCCGAGCGAGCGCTGGCAAGGCATGGCTATACCGTGCTGACCGCCGCAGATGGCGAGCAGGGGCTTGCACGGCTTGAGCAGGCGGAGAAGATTGATCTCCTTATTTCCGATGTCGTCATGCCCGGCATGGATGGCCCGGCGATGGTGCGCGCCGCGCGCGCGACCCATCCTGCGCTGCCGGTGCTGTTCATGTCCGGCTACGCAGAGGAGCAACTGCGCAAGTCAATCGACATTGATAATGTGGCGTTTTTGCCCAAGCCCTTCTCGGTCACGCAGCTGGCCGACGCTGCGAGAGACGTGCTGGCCGCCGCACGCGCGCAGGCTGAGGTTACGGGCGAGTAACCACTGCGAATGCTGGCCTCAGTGCCGGTCCGGCTAACGATTCTGTAACCTTAAACCGCCTATGAATGGCCATCCGGCGCGGTCCTGCGCTGAAGGCCAGGTGGTTACGAACATGAGTCGAGTTGAAAACATTCTACGCGCGCGCAGTACGCGGGTTGCTCTGGCCGTCGTCCTGTTGGGGACTGGCGCCGTCGGCTTTGCACCCTATGTGTTCAACGATGTCTCCACACAGGCCGCCATCAACGCGCCGATCATTCGATTAACGGCTGCAGCAGATGGCACAGTCGCCGCGCTGCCTGCCGATGGACAATATTTCGGCAAGCCCACCGCCATCCGCCTGCTCGATCTCTCGCAGGATACTGGCGAAGTGGCTGAGCTGCGCGCACGGGCGGAAATTGCGCTTGCGCAGATCGATCTCGCCAAGCGCCAGCTTGCCGAACTGACCGGACAGGAAGCGCGGCTAGACCAGCGCGCCGCCGTATTCACCCACGCCACGACCGCGCGTCTGGCAGATGACCAATCCGCGACGCAGGCCTCGCTCGAAGGCTGCCGCGCCGAACATAGCGAGCAACAGGCCGCGCTCGTGCGTGCCCGTCAGCTCTCAAGCCAGGGCTTCATGTCTGCGGCGGGCGTTGAAAAGGCCACTGCCGCCGTCGCCAGCAAATCGAGCGAATGCAGCGGCTTCAATGCGCGCCTGCACTCGATCAGCGTTGCGCGCGGTGCGGCGCGTTCAGGTGTGTTCATTGGCGATAGCTATAATGATGCGCCCTATGCCGTGCAGCAGGGCGATCGGGTCGTGCTCCAGCGCCAGACAATCGAGAAGATGCTGACCGATGCGCAAGCCGAATATACCCAAACGCTCCTTCGCCTGAAGGATGCGCAAGCCCGTGCCAGCTACACCGCGCCTGCGGGCACGCTCGTATGGGCAGCAACGGCCAGCTCCGGCGCCTCAATCCGCGCGGGCGAGCCGGTGGTCGATCTCGTCGATTGCCGCCGCCGCTTCGTTCAGGTCGCGCTCCCCGAGCGCAAGGCCGAGGTCATCAACTCCGGCGCCAAAGCCAATATCCGTATGATTGGTGCGAGCGAATGGGTTGAGGGCAGGGTGGTTAACATCACCGGCGCCGCTGGCCGCCGTCAGGAAGGCCTGCTGGCTGCCTCCACCTATTCCCAGCCCGACGCGCGCGAAATCATCGTGGATGTCGCTCTGCCCGCGCAAGTGCCGGACAAGGTGAACCCGGCGCGCAAATGCGATGTCGGGCGGCTTGCCGAAGTCCGGTTCAGCCGCAGCCTTTGAGCGATATGTCCAGCATCGCATCCACGGCGCCTTATGCGTCGCTGGCGCTCATGCTGGGCGCGTTCGTCATCTTTGGCGGCATCTGGCGGTCAAAGCTTGGCATCGTGCTGACAATCGGCATTGCGGTGCTGAACTATCTGCAATGGCGGATATTCGACACCATTCCCTGGGGCGGCACATTCAGCGAGCTTTGGTGGCCGATCACCTGCCTCGTCGTGGAAGTAATGGCGCTCTTCGACGCCAGCATCCTGCTCGCCATTCTCGCCCGCCCGACCAATCGCTCAGCCGAAGCCGATAAGGGCGAAGCGCAATTGCGCGCACTCTGGAGCGAAAATCCGCAAGCCATTCCCCCTGTCGACGTGTTCATTGCAACCTATAACGAGCCGCGCGAAGTCCTTGAAAAGCTCGCGCCGCTCTTCGCCGACCTGCACGTAGCCACCGCCCTCGATCACGATGAACCAGGTCGTGTTCGGGTTGTCGTGGGGCTCGATGCGCCCGCCTTTCTTGAACGCCAGCTCGGCGATCACGCCGCGCGCATCGCTATGGATCAGCTGGCCCTCA
>CAMLFF010000180.1 GCA_946479185.1 uncultured Sphingobium sp. | reverse complement strand
CAGCGTCACAGCATCCGCCCCCAGCGCCGCAGGTCTCCCCGCCCCGCGCGGGCACGCTTCGCTCGTCGTCCAGGGGCGAGCGATCCAGAACCCCTCGATCGTTTCCAGACCCGCAGGCGCATCTTGCCGCCACCAGTCGCCTGCTGACCATGCGACCGGCGCTGCCTGAACGCGCAAAGCCTTGTCCTTCGCGTCATAGCGCCAGCGCATTGGCGCCTTGCTCTCCTCGTCCGCAGGCCCCTCGCAACCGAAAGGCAATCGCACCTCAAAACGCTGCCCGACCGCATCGGCGAGCGCCGCACCAGGATCGCTTCCAGCCGCAGCGGCATCGGCAGCCTTGCTGGCCAGCGCGATCAGATCAGCACGGCCAAGGATGGTGCGGGTGGCGGGGCTGGGCTTCGGCGCAGGCGTGGGTGCCGTCACAGGAGCCGGCGCCGCCACAATTTCGGTCCGCTCGGTCGTCGCACGCCCGAGGAGGAAGCCGCCGCTTCCCACAACGAGCGCGGCGGCGATTCCCCCGGCAAGTGCGAGACGGCTGGTGCGTAGGCTTGGCTCTTGCATAAACACTTGATAGCAAAAGAATCGACAGGCTCCAGACCGAATTTGGTCCTGATCGGAAAGAAGGTTAAGGCAGGGCATGATCGATCAGGGCAAAAAGCTGGCGACTGGGCGCTCGCGCGCCGGATGAACATCGATCAAATCTTGACGCTTGTCGTGCTGGCAGCGGTCGTCGGCGCGCTGATCTGGGACAAGGTGCGCTCGGATGTCGTCGCGCTCAGCGGGGCCGCTGTCCTGCTGATGACCGGCGTGGTGCGCCCGGTGGAGGTGCAAAGCGCCTTCGCGAGCCCGGCGATCATCGCCCTCGCCTCCTTGTTCGTCATTGCCTATGCGCTTGAGCTTTCTGGCCTGCTGGACCGTGCGATTGCGGCTGGCGTGAGCCTTTGTAAACGGGCAGGCACGGTCGGTATCTGGATATTGCTCACGGCAATCGGCTGCGTCTCCTGCTTCCTCAACAGCACGCCAATCGTGGTGCTTGGTGCTCCGGTGATCCGCGATGTCGCGCTCACGCTCAAAAAATCACCCAAGCTTTACCTAATGCCGCTGTCCTACATCACAGTGCTCGCAGGATGCTGCACGCTCATTGGCACCTCCACCAATCTGCTTGTGGATGACATGGCTAGCAAAGCGGGCCAGCCGCGCTTCGGCATTTTCGAGATTACGCCCGTGGGCCTGCCGATGGCGATTGCGGGCGGCATCTACCTCTTTCTGTTCAGCGCGCGGCTGATGAAAAAGACCCTCGGGCCGGAGGATGAGGCGATGGCGAAGCTAAGCTATGATCCTGACATGAGCGTCGGCGGCGCACAGGTTGGCCATGCCGAGCTGTTTGCCGAGCCGCGCCCGTTCCAGCCCGTAAAGGCGGCCATTGCAGGCGCCATTTTCATCGGTGCGATTGCCGTTGCGGCCATTGGCATCGCGCCAATTGCCGCCTCCGCCTTCGCCGGTGCCGTGCTGTTGATCCTTCTGCGGGTCATCACAGCCGATCAGGCCTATGGCGGTCTCAAGCCGGATATCCTCATCCTGATCGCTGGCATGGTGGTGATCGGCATCGCGATGGAGGAAAGTGGCCTGGCCGCTTCCGCCACGGCAGCGCTGATCGGCTCGGTGTTTGAGCTGGGGCCAGTCACGGCCCTCATCATTCTGTATCTCATCACGATGGTGCTGACGGAATTGCTCTCCAACGCCACGGTCGCGGTGCTGGTTACGCCTATCGCGGTCGCGCTGGCGGAGAGCCTCGGCGTCAGCCCGCGCCCGTTTCTCGTCGCCGTCATGATGGCGGGCAGTGCCGCCTTCGCCACGCCCTTTGGCTATCAGACCAATGTGATCGTCTATCAGATGGCGGGCTATCGCTATATGGATTTCGTGAGGGTCGGCGTTCCGCTCAACCTCATCACCTTCGCCGTGGCGATCTTCGCGATCCTAATTTTCTTCCCGTTCTGAACGGATCACATCGATACGCAGCGCAGGCGCGCCGCCGACGATGGCGAGCAACAGATCGACATTGGGATGCGCGCCCGGATGATTTTGCGCCTCGCGCACATGCTCAGAGAAGATTTGAAGGCCATGTTCCGCCGCCTCGGTATCGAGCGTGCCGCAGGCCTGCTGGAGGTAATGATAGAGCGCCAGCGAGCCTTGCTTACCGGGCTGATTGGGGATGCTGTGCACGATCTTGCCCGCGTCATCGACCAGATCAATCTGCGCAATCCCATCACTGGGCGGCAAAAGCGCAAGATTTGCCTTGAAGGTATCGACTGGTTGAATCATCGCCAACATGGTTTGACTATCCTTAGCTTGAATGCGCGCGAACGAAGGGACGCCCTTTAGCGGCTTCCCTCCGCAGAGCCAGCCTCATTCAGACATCTTCGCCGCCCGCCGCGCCGTCGCCTCACGCGCTTCGATCTTGGCGTGGCGGTTACGGATCGGGTCCGGGTTCAGCGTATAGGGCGAGCGCATATTATAGGGCGCACCGACGAACACCGCTTCCACGCCCGTGATCATGCCATCTTCCAGCTTGAACATTTCCAGCAGCGCCCAGCTATGCGGCTCGCGGAAGATGGAGCGGGCGGGCGTGCCGTCGGTCAGCTTATACTCGTCCAATATGCCCTTATGATCGATGAAGCCGCGCGCCATCACGATGCAGCGATATTCATCGACCAGGAAATGATCGCGGTCGCGCACCCGCTCGTTGAACAGGTAGCGGCCCGAAAGGAAGCCCTTCTCGATCTCCGGGAACTTCATGCCATTCTCGTGCCGGGTCGCATCAGGTGAGAAGCGCGTGCCGCGAATGGTGCCGTCATTATTCTCCAGCGTCTCGAAATAGCCGTCCGCAAGGCGCACCATCTCGGCACGCGAGCGGCATTTTGCTTTCGGGACGGGCTGGTTGAGATTTGCCGGGCGGACGAACGTCTCGATATCCGCAATGGGCGTTGGCGGCGCTGAGAGGTTCCGCTTGGTCGAGATGATATGCTCGATCTCGGTAATGATCTCGCCTTCCACCTTCAGCCGGATCGCGAGATAGCCCGGCGTGTCATTCTGCATGATCGCCGTATAGATGCCGACCTGCCCATTGACCGGATCGGACAGCGTGAGCGGCGTTCCCATTTCCTTCGTCACCGTATCCCATGTGCCGTCCGGGAAAGGCATTTCAACATTATTCTCCACGAACCGCACGCGATGGGAGATGGGCGCCTTGGCGGGATCATGCGCGATGAAGGCGGCACGATATTGATCGCCAATCGCCTCCAGGCAGACGCGGTCGCACCCCTTAGGCTGAGCCTCCGCGCCGCCCGAAATGGCCATTGCAGCTGCGGTGAGCGCGAGCTTGGTCTGGTTCATGTTCATCCTCTCCTATGTTCTTTTATGCGTTGAGTAGCGGTGCCATCGCGCGGCGGGCCATCCCTGCAGGGTCTTTCGCCAACTCAACGGTCGTATCGAACAGCATCATTGCGCGGTTATCCGGCGTGTAAGCATCCCACTGCGGCAGATCGTCACCATTGGGATCACCGGTCGCAGCAAAGCGCACCCAGGCATCGCTCATACGCTTGGCGAGCGTCACCGGCGCATCGCCCGGCCCCAGCAACGCGCGGCTTGCCTCGGGCGTATTGAACACGAAGGCCGATTCCATCGTGTGCAGCGCACCGAGCTTACCGCCCAGCGCCGGGCTCTGATAATCAAGCCGGTACGCAAAGGTTTGCGCTGCGCCAGCCACGCTATGCCGATCCGCCTGTGCCAGCACAGGCAGCATGAGTGAATAGTCGGAGAAGGACTGCAGATAGAGCCGCGCGGGTGTAATCTCCGGATCGGCCGCGCGATATTGCGCGAGGATGGCATCCGCACGATCACCCAGATAGGTCTGCGCACGCTGGTGCAGCCCCTCCTCGTCCAGCGTGAATGCCTCAGGGTCATTACCCCAGAAGAAGCTCATCTCCTGCGCATTATAGCCAATGAGCATGGGGATAGCCGCCGCCTGAGCCGCAGCATCAGGCGAGAAAGGATGGCGCGGCAGCAGCACAGGATCGATGACCGGCGAGAAGCAGGGCAGATCGATAAAGCGCTTGGGCGGCATGGCAGTGGCGACGGCATGATAGCCTGCCAGCAACCTCTCCGTCGGGATCGTGGCTAGATCGCGTGCATTAGCCCGCGTGAGCCCAACCGCCGCCAGCAACCGCTCGGTAACAGCGCTGGCCGCATCGCGCTCCATGAACCGCAGCCCAGGCCCGCTCTGCACACCCGCCCGGTGCATCAACCCCTTGGCGCGCGGACTGGCCATCAGGAAGCTGGTCTTCATGCCCCCGCCCGATGCGCCGAAAACCATGACCCGCTTGGGATCGCCGCCAAATGCCTCGATATTATCACGCACCCACTCCAGCGCCGCGACGATATCCAGCATGCCAGCATTGCCCGAATGCGCAAAATCGGCGCCGGCAATGTCCGCCAGATGCGTGTAGCCAAAGGCATTGAGGCGGTGATTGATGCTGACCACGACAGCATCCCCCGCCCCTGCAATCGCACTGCCATCGGCTGTCGATCCCGTGCCGCTATAGAAGAAACCGCCATGCAGCCACAGCATCACGGGGCGTTTGCGGCCATCGTTGAGCGCTGGCGTCCAGACGTTGAGGAACAGGCAATCCTCGCTCTCAGCCAGCTTAGGCGGCGGCGGCGCATCTGCCGGGCGTGGCAGTTGCGCGAGGATCACATAGGGCGGCCCCGGCGGCGGACTGGCATTGGTCTGCGGCGCGCTGGCACCGGGCGTCAGCGCATCGCGCACGCCGCTCCAGGGCGCAGGGGGTTGTGGCGGCATGAACCGCTCAGCGACGGCGTAGCGAATGCCTTTGAACGTAATGCATGAGCCAGTCCGGGCTCCGCGCAGCCTGCCCTGCCGCGTCTCGACGATCGGCTCGCCAGTGGCGCCCCGCACATTGCTCGTCATCAATAATCCTCCGCAGACCGTCGCCGTTCCGAGAATGTCTCTGCGGCTGAACAATGGCGCATCGGCCTTCGCGTCGCTTGGAATGACCACTCTCCCTATTGCGCACCGTCATGAATCAACCGCGATTCTTGCGCCGCGCTACGAGAGCTTGTCAGTAGCGATCTAACAGGGGAAATTCAAAAGGTTGATCCAGATAATTATCAGAGTTGGTCGCTTCTACGTGTCACGTCGCTGACATTATCGTCATGCCCGCTCTTGTCGCTGAAGAAGGCGAGCGCAAACAGGCCGCACCCCAGAAGCGTGGAAAAGAACACCCCAAGGATCGTGGCAATAACCATGTGGAGATAGAGTTCGCCCTGGGAACCAAGGTAGCTCAGCGCCCCTGCGACCATCAGCACTGCCGCCACGCCGATCCATGCGACCATGCGCTTGAACTCTTTGACAGCCTGCGATTTGGTTCGCGTCGTCATGATGTGACCAGCTCCAGGTTTGGGCCTCCTCATCGCGACATTGCGACGGAGCCCAACCTGCGTGGCTCCTCTCACAGCCCGCGCGACAAGACCATATGACAAAATGCCCATGCGCCCGCGCAAGCGTCAGCCCGCAGGCGCATCGCCTCACTCTGTCGCGAGCATGCAAGTTTTGACTTGGGTTTCTGTCGCTTTCATGGTCCCATGAAACTATGGACGACAAAATGATCGACACGCCCGATGGGCCAATGACCTGGGCCGAGTGGAAGAAGAAGAATCCGGTGCAGATCCCCTCGCGGCGCACCAAGGGCAAGAATTTGCCGAACAAGGTCAAGCAGCGGACTGATCAGAAGGATTGATCGCCTGCCCTGCTAAGGACACAGGGCTCAGCCAGCTTCGGAATCGACCTCTTCACCGATTGGCTTCTCGCCGGGGTGAGCGATCTTCTTGAGCGGCGAAAGCGCTCTCAAGGTGAAGATGGTGACGAGGGCGAGCACGATCGCAACATCATAAACGCCCAGCCCCACGGCAATGCCGATGGCGCCGGTCACCCAAAGGCTGGCGGCCGTGGCCGTGCCCTTCACCGAGTCCTTCAGCCGCAGGATCGCCCCGCCACCAATGAACCCCATGCCGGTAATCAGCCCCTCGATGATGCGCGCCATTGCCTCGGGATTATCCTGGGTCAAACCTTCGGACGCCTGAATTAGCCCGCAGCTCGCGATCGCAACGAGCGGAAAGGTTCTAAGGCCTGCGCTGCGCTCTTCGCTCTCGCGGTTCCAGCCGATGGGAAAGGCGAGGAGATAGGCAAAGGCGAGCGAGAAGATATGCGGCAGAAAGCTGAGCTGAATATTCTCGAAGAATTGCGAAATCATGGACTCCCCCCTCATCGACTACCCAGCACAACCATCAACATCGCTATTTGACGCGTTGATGATGGCTCAGCCGCCAATGTCCTGTGTTCGATCGGCGAATTTCTCCGATGAAGGTTGCGCCGTCCCACAATTCCGCCGTCCGCTCCGTTACATGCTGCCCGGCGATATCGAATAAATTGGCCGGATTTGCGATGTCGAACTCGACCTTCAAGGGGGTGTTCGGCTCATGTCCCGCGAAAATCAAAGTATAGGTTTTCATGTCGGGTCAACCATGAGCGAATTTTCCTTTACCACACAGCTGCAAGCCTGAGCCAAGGTTATGAAGGCAGAACACCGGTTTCAAGATATAGGAGCGGCGGCACTCTGCGTCGCGGCCCATATTAGTG
>CAMLFF010000179.1 GCA_946479185.1 uncultured Sphingobium sp. | reverse complement strand
CGCCACCTTCCCCATCCTCGCCTTCGTGATGATCGTGCGCCGCGTGGGCGAATATGCGCTGGTGCGCCCGGGCCGCGAAATGCTGTTCACCGCCGTCGATCAGGAAACCAAATATAAGGCGAAGAACGTCATCGACACCTTCGTCTATCGCGGCGGCGACGCTGTGGCGGGCTGGGCCTATACCGGCATCGTGGCGATTGCTTCAACCGGCGCGGTTGCTGTGGCGGGCGCTGTGATCGCGGGGCTTTGGGCGGTGCTGGGGCTGAGCATTGGACGGCGGCATCAGCGGGTGGTGGGGGAGAAGGAGGGCCAGGCTGCATGAGGCCGCGCGGCGTGTAATCTTCGCCAGTTCATCGCCATGTGCGCGGCGCTCTTCTTCCAGATCAAAATCAATCTGCAAGCCAAGGAAAAACCCTCACTCATGCCGAAATAGCCGGCCAGCCGCAGATGGGTGTTTGCACCCGTCGTTCAAAACTGTATCTCATTCTTCGGTTGATAGGAGGCGCACATGGAGCTTCAAAACAGCGTCTTTATCGAGTTGGTAAAACACACCCGAGAGAAGTTTGGCATTTCGATCCAAGAAGCACACGATCTGATCTTTGCGGATGAAGCAATAAGGCGGCTCGTTGCCGTCCGTATCAACCGAGATCCTGAGTGTCGAAAGCAAGCAGTGTTTGATCTGCACCAGTACGGTGAGCAATCTCGATTTGCCCGCGACGGCGAAAAATTGGTATTTCGACGCCATCAGGGTCTACGGAGATAAGCGCAATGTCGTCGTAGCCCGACAGCCTGCTTTCAGATGAAAACCCGCAATATTCGCCACTCTTGAAACGTGGCGCACCCGCCCCCACGACCCATCGCCACAGCGCTTGGAAATAGTTACCGCCCCGGCTTCCGCTGCGTCTTCCCATAACGCATCTTCCGCGTCCCCGGCTTGCCCTCCGTCGCCCGGCCCTGATACCGCGCCGCCTGCCCGGTCACCTGTTGATCCGCTGGCAAGCCTAGCTCTTCGGCCTCCAGCTTGCGGATCTCATCACGCAAACGCCCTGCCGTCTCGAACTCCAGATCGGCCGCCGCCGCGCGCATCTGCTTCTCCAGATCCTCGATATAGGCGCGCAGATTGTGGCCGACCATGTGCGGACGGTTCTCGTCGCCTGTCTCGACCAGCACGCTATCCTGATTGGAAACATGCGCGATGATATCGCCAATGTTGCGCTTGATCGTGGTCGGCGTGATGCCATGCTCTAAGTTGTACGCCTCCTGCTTCTCACGGCGACGGCCCGTCTCGTTGAGCGCGCGCTCCATGCTGCCGGTCACGCGATCGGCATAGAGGATCACCCGGCCATCCACGTTGCGCGCGGCGCGGCCGATGGTCTGGATGAGTGAGGTTTCGCTGCGCAGAAAACCTTCCTTGTCCGCATCGAGAATGCCGACAAGCCCGCATTCGGGGATATCCAGCCCCTCGCGCAACAGGTTGATGCCGATGAGCACATCATAAACGCCAAGCCGCAGATCGCGGATCAACTCGATGCGCTCGAGCGTTTCCACATCGCTGTGCATGTAGCGCACCTTGAGGCCCGCCTCATGCATGAACTCGGTCAGATCTTCCGCCATGCGCTTGGTGAGCGTGGTCACGAGGGTGCGATAGCCCTTGGCGGCGGTAATCCGCGCCTCGTTGATCAGGTCATCCACCTGATCCTCGACCGGCTTGATCTCCACGGGCGGATCGATGAGGCCGGTCGGGCGGATCACCTGCTCGGAGAAGGTGCCGCCGGTCTGCTCCATCTCCCAATTGCCCGGCGTGGCCGAGACGCTGACAGTCTGCGGGCGCATCGCTTCCCACTCGTTGAAGCGGAGCGGGCGATTGTCGATGCAGCTTGGCAAACGGAAGCCATATTCTGCGAGCGTGACTTTGCGGCGATGATCGCCCCGCGCCATCGCGCCGATCTGCGGCACGGTCTGGTGGCTCTCATCCACGAACAGCAGCGCATTTTCGGGCAGATATTCGAACAAAGTCGGCGGCGGCTCGCCAGGCATCCGGCCCGTGAGGAAGCGAGAATAATTCTCGATGCCAGCGCAAGAGCCGGTGGCCGCGATCATCTCCAGATCGAAATTGGTGCGCTGCTCCAGCCGCTGCGCTTCCAGCAGCTTGCTCTCGGAAACAAGCTCCTTGAGCCGCTCGGACAGTTCATGGCGGATTGCCTCCATCGCCTGCTTGAGCGTGGGGCCGGGCGTGACGTGGTGACTGTTGGGGAACACCTTCACATAATCGAGGCTCGCGGCTTTCTTGCCGGAAAGCGGATCAAACTCGACAATATCCTCAATCTCGTCGCCAAAGAAGCTGATGCGCCAGGCATTATCCTCATAATGCGATGGGAAAATCTCAAGATTATCGCCGCGCACGCGGAAGGTGCCGCGCGCAAAAGCAGTGTCGTTGCGCTTATATTGTAGCGCCACCAGCTTGCGGATGATCTCGCGCTGATCGGCACTCTCGCCCTTTTTCAGGCTGAATGTCATGGCCGAATAGGTCTCGACCGAGCCGATGCCGTAAATGCAGGAGACGGACGCAACGATGATCACATCATCGCGCTCCAGCAGAGATCGCGTGGCCGAGTGGCGCATCCGGTCGATCCCCTCATTCACCGAGCTTTCCTTCTCGATGTACGTATCGGACCGGGCGACATAGGCCTCGGGCTGGTAATAATCATAATAGCTGACGAAGAATTCGACGGCATTATCCGGAAAGAAGCTCTTGAACTCGCCATAAAGCTGGGCGGCAAGAATCTTGTTGGGCGCGAGGATGAGCGCCGGTCGCTGCACCGCCTCGATCACCTTGGCCATGGTGAAGGTTTTGCCCGAGCCGGTGACGCCGAGCAGCACCTGATCCTTCTCGCCCGCCAGCGCATTTTCCACTAGCTCGGCAATGGCCGTGGGCTGATCGCCAGCCGGTTGATATTCAGAGACGAGGTTGAAGCGCCTGCCCCCTTCCGCCTTCTCCGGCCGGGCAGGCCGGTGGGGAATGAAGGACCGCTCCGTGTCCGGTTCATCGAGAGTCGTGCGGATCTGAATTACCATGATTGCAGATATGGCAATTGTGGCGCGTGGCGGCAATGGGGATGCAGAACAAAGCGGGATCGAGCGCCGACAACCTGTCTGAAAAAGTCGTTGCCCGCCTCACACATTTGCGATGAACTGAGGCATCCTTTTCAATTGGTTAACGTATCTTAATTCTCAGGCGGACAGTGGGTGCGCTTGCGAGAGAGGGCTTCAATTTATGAATTTCCAGAAGTTTTTGCCGCTGCTTGCGGCCACGATGCTTGCTGCCCCGGCCATGGCCGCGCCAGTCTTCGTCACCACCAATGCTGATCTGGTTGCTTCGCCCTTTTCGTTTGATGTTCAGGGCGCAACGTTCACGCTCAGCGCGACCAACAGCTTTGCTGCTCCGCTCTCCGTGCAAACCAGCGATACGGGTGAATTCTCGTCCTTCGGCGGCTTCCTTGGCATTCCCGTGACGCCTTCGCCCAGCTTCACCAATCGCGGCACGGTGCAATATGGCCCCGGCGTGTTCGGCAGCTATGCCTCGTTCGATTCCCTGACCCCCGTCAACTTCTCGAACGGCGAGAATTTCCTCGGCTTCCGCGCGCTTGTGGGTGACGATGCTTATTATGGCTTCGTCTTCACGACCAACGGCATGCTGAACGGCTATGGCTTTGAAACCAGCGCCAACACGGTCATCACGGCAACAACCGCCGCTGTGCCTGAGCCTGCCACCTGGGCCATGATGATCGGCGGCTTCGCCTTCGCCGGATCGGTCTTGCGCCGACGCAAAAGCGCAGCGACGCTTGCCTACGCCTAATTGAAAAAGATCCGGATTCATAAGCTTGTGGATCCGGCTCTTGCAGATCGGCTTGCTCTACAGGATCAGAAGCGCCATCAAGGCTGACATGGCCCGATGGCGCTTTTGCGTGACGCGGGCGCAACAAGAGGATGTCATAATGCGCTCTGCCCTGCTGTTCACTGTTGCCCTGCTCTCGCTCTCCGCCTGCGACAGTGGCCCCGATGTTTCGGCGACCAATGCGACGCCTGCGGAAGTTCAGGCGAAGGTCGATGCGGCAACCGCCAAGGATGGCGGCGTGATGGTCAACCCCGGTCGTTGGGAAGGCACCGTGTCCGTCAACGAGATCGACATTCCAGCCATGCCCCCTGAAGCCAAGGAGCAGATGAAAGCGCAAATGGGCGGCAAACAGACGTTCGCAAGTTGCGTGACGGAAGAGGATGTGAAGCAGCAGAAAGCCTTCTTCACGGGCGATCCGGCGGACAAGAGCTGCAAATATGATCGGTTCAGCATGAGCGGCGGCAAAGTCTCCGGCGTGCTCAAATGCGATCGGGCAGAGCAAGGCCGCATGACCATGACGATGAACGGCGAATATGGGCCGGACAGCTATAGCATGGCGATGGATTCGCAGGCGGAAGGCAATGGCCCGATGGGCAAGATGACCATGAAGATGACCGTCGACGCCAAGCGCGTGGGCGCGTGCCGAGGCGATGAAAAGAAGAGCTGATTGCGGCGGACCGCGTGCAGAAGCGCTGTTCGAAATAATCCGAATCAGCTACCCGGCTTAACCAAATTGTGCCGATTCATATGCGATGGCGCTTTGTGATACGCTGCAACGCGTCAGAAGGTTAAGGACTGGCAATGTCGATTTTGGTGCCGCTGGAACGAGACGGCTATATCTGTTTTGATGATGACGCGAGCAAGGCTGCCGGAAAGGCGCTTGCCGACCAATATCAAAATGCGCAGCCCTTCCCGCACATCGTGATGGAAGATTTCCTGCCAACCGGTTTTCTGCGCGGGCTGCTGCCTGAATTTCCGGACACTGACGGCAAGAGCTTTTTCCAGCGCGAGCAGGAGCGGTTCAAGTTCCAGTTCCAACCAAGCGAAATTCCGGGGCGGCGCCTGCGCAATCTCGTGACCGAACTGAACAGCCCTGCCGTTCTGCGCTTCTTGCAGGCGATGACGGGCATCAAGGGATTGATCGCGGACCCCTATTATTCGGGCGGCGGCCTGCATGAGACCAAGAGCGGTGGCCATCTGGGCGTCCATGCCGATTTCAATCTGCACAAGCCGCTCAAGCTGGAGCGTCGCCTCAACCTGCTCGTCTATCTCAATGATGACTGGTCAGAGGATTGGGGCGGTCAGCTGGAATTGTGGGACCAAAAGATGGAAAGCTGCCAACATCGCATCACGCCGCTGATTGGCCGCGCCGTCGTGTTCAACACATCGCTCGACAGCTTCCACGGCCAGCCCGACCCGGTGCGTTGCCCGCCAGACCGCGCGCGGCGCTCCATCGCCACCTATTATTATACGGCGAGTGAGGAAGGGCTTACCAAAATACCCGAGCGCACGACCGTGTTCAAAACGCGCCCCGGCACTGGCGACAAGGCGGATCGCCGCGTGCAGTTCGATCATCTGCTGCGCGACTGGGTGCCGCCTAAACTTTACCGCTACGCAACGAAGCTCAACCGATTTAAATAGGCGCCAGCACTGCTCGCGCACGAGAGCAGTTCCCCCCGGCGCGAAAAAGCTCTAACGGCGCGCCATGCTGAATATTAATGACATCACCGTGCGCCTTGGTGGCCGCGTTATCATCGACCGTGCGGGCGCTGCTTTGCCGCCCCGGTCCCGTGTGGGGCTGATCGGCCGCAATGGCGCTGGCAAATCCACGCTGATGAAGACGATCATCGGTGAGATCGATCCGGACGAGGGGTCGGTCGACATGCCGCGCGACACCAAGCTTGGCTATATCGCGCAGGAAGCGCCGAGCGGCACGGCAACGCCCTTCGAGACGGTGCTGGCTGCCGATCTTGAGCGCGATGCGCTACTGGCGGAGAGCGAGGTCTGCACCGATCCGGATCGGCTGGGCGATGTGCATGAGCGGCTGATCACCATCGATGCCTATAGCGCCCCTGCCCGCGCGGGCCGCATCCTCACCGGCCTTGGCTTTGATGAGGAAATGCAGGGCCGCCCGCTTGATAGCTATTCGGGTGGCTGGAAAATGCGCGTCGCCTTGGGCGCCCTGCTCTTCTCCGAGCCGGACCTGCTGCTGCTTGATGAGCCTTCCAACCATCTCGATCTTGAAGCGACGCTGTGGCTGGAGAATTTTCTCAAGGACTATCGCGGCACGGTGCTGGTCATCAGCCATGAGCGCGATCTGCTGAACAATGTCGTCGACCATATCCTCCATCTGGAGGGCGGCAAGGTGACGCTTTATCCCGGCGGCTATGACGCGTTCGAACGGCAGCGCGCCGAGCGGCTGGCACAGATTGCCGCAGCACGAGAGAAGCAGGCCAACCAGCGCGCCAAGCTGCAGGATTATGTCGCTCGCAACAGCGCGCGGGCCAGCACCGCCAAACAGGCGCAATCGCGCGCCAAGGCTTTGGCCCGGATGCAGCCGATTGCGGCGGCGATGGAAGATCCCAGCCTGTCCTTCGATTTCCCGGATCCAGAAGCGCTGCGGCCGCCGCTCATCACGCTCGATATGGCATCGGTCGGCTATAATGAGACGCCGATCCTTGAGCGCCTGAACCTGCGCATCGACCCCGACGACCGGGTCGCGCTGCTCGGCAAGAACGGCAATGGCAAGACGACGCTCGCCCGCCTGCTGGCGGCGCAGCTCCCGGCAATGGCTGGCGAGATGAGCGCATCGGGCAAGATGAATGTCGGCTATTTCACCC
>CAMLFF010000178.1 GCA_946479185.1 uncultured Sphingobium sp. | reverse complement strand
AAGGCCGAGGGCTGAGCGACATGCCTCAAGCCCAGCCACTCACCATCTACCACATCCCCGGCTGCCCCTTCTCGGAGCGGGTGGAGATCATGCTGGAGCTGAAGGGCATCGCCCTCAAGGATGTGGAGATCGATATCTCCAAGCCGCGCCCGGACTGGTTGCTCGCCAAAAGCGGCGGCACGACCGCGCTGCCGCTGCTCGATGTGGAGAATGGCGAGAGCCTCAAGGAGAGCATGGTCATCCTGCGCTATCTTGAGCAGCGCTACCCTGACCCCGCTGTCGCCCATCCCGATCCGTTCAATCACGCGGTCGAGGGCATGCTGGCCGAGCTTTCCGGGCCATTCTCCGGCGCTGGCTACCGCATGATCCTCAACCGCGATGCCACCAAGCGCGATGAGATGCGCGCTGCTGTCGATGCCGAGTTCGGCAAGGTGGATGCCTTCCTCAAGCGCTATGCCAAGGGCACAAGCTTCCTGTTCGAGGATCGCTTCGGCTGGGCGGAAGTTGCCTTCACGCCCATGTTCAAGCGCCTCTGGTTCCTCGATTATTATGAGGATTATGAGGTGCCCGCCGCGTTCGACCGCGTTCTCGCCTGGCGCGAGGCCTGCGTGACGCATCCCGCCGCGCAGCATCGCTCGAAGGAGGAGCTGCTTAAGCTCTATTATGATTATGCGCAGGGTGGCGGCAATGGGCGCATCCCTGAGGGGCGCAGCATTTCCAGCTTCTCGCCGGATGTTGATTGGCGCAGCCGCCCGATGCCACCGCGCGACAAATGGGGGCGTGCCGCCACGGATTCCGAGCTTGGGCTGACCGGCTGAATATGCAGCACTAGCGCAACTATTCGATAACTATTGTTACAAAGACACAGTCCTAACGTCTTGAAACAAGACGAACCATTTCGCCGATGACATCCCGCTCCGCGCTGATAAACCATCATTAACCTTGGCGAGGCCGTCCAGGGTTGCCGTTCTCGACAACGGGTCGGCGTGGGAGGCTGTGGGGAAGATATCTGGTGGGGCTGAGACTATTCGTCGGCGGATTGACAGCGCTGTGCATCGGCACCGCCGCGCCCGCGCAAGTGAGTGAAACAGCGCGCGGGCTCACTTATGATGCCGCCTTCTTCAGCACCTTCTCGCCCGCCAATGCCTATCAGATCATCCAGCGCGTCCCCGGCTTCGTGCTGGAGGAGGGCGATAGCGAGGTGCGTGGCTTCCGGCAGGCGGCGGGCAATGTCGTCATCAATGGCCGCCGCCCGAGCGCGAAGGCGGAGGCGCTCAGCACCGTCCTCGCCCGCATTCCCGCCGCCCGCGTGCTGCGCGTGGAGCTGGTCTCGGGCGAGCGTTTCGGCGCGGATTATACCGGCAAGCCTCAGGTTGCGAACATCATCCTTTCCGATGCTGGCGGGCTTGCGGGCACGGCGGAAGCGTCGCTGCTGCGCGAATATACCGGCGCCATCCTGCCGGAGGGTGAGGTCTCGGCCCTGTTGCGGCGCGGCCCTTCCGCCTTCAATGTCTCGCTCGGCGTCAAGAACCATGAAACCTCCGATGCGGGCTTTGATCGGCTGATCGATCTGGCCACCGGCGGGCAGGAGGAGCTGCAGCTCAAGACCACGCGCTTCCGCAATCCCCAGCCCAACGCCTCGCTCGGCTGGTCGCTGGAGGAAGCCAAGCACCAAAGCGCGCATCTCAACGCCAGCCTCAACCTTAACTATGAGAATTTGACGCAGACCAGCCGCGTCCAGCCCGGCATCGCCGCGCCCTTTAACGAGGGGCTGCTTCAGCGTTATTTCACCCGCACGCTGGAGCTTGGCGGCGATGTGACGCGGCCCTTGTGGGGCGGCGGCATCAAGCTGCTCGGCCTCGCCAATCGCCGCTATCGCAATCTGGATGATGTGGGGAGCGCCGCCACCATTACGGGCGCCAGCCTTGGCAAGGTCGTGCAGCAGCAGCGCGATTGGCGCGAGGAGAGCCTGTTGCGCCTCTCCTGGGCGGGGGATGATGTGGCGGGCTGGTCGGCTGATCTGGGCATGGAGGGCGTTATCAACCGGCTGAATGGCGCGGTCGAGCTCTCCACCATCTCGCCCACGAACATGGCGACGCGGGTCGATCTGCCGCTCGATGATGTGAGCGTTGTCGAGCATCGCGGCGAGGCCTTCGCCAATATCGGCCGCCCGCTGAACGGCCAGTTGCGTCTCGATTTGGGGCTGGCCTATGAGGCATCGCGCCTCAGCGTGGGCGGGGATGTCGCCGCGCGGCGTGATTTGCGCTTCCTCAAGCCCAAGGCCGCGCTGGATTGGCGCGCGCGCGCCTGGCACGCGCAGTTGAGCGTCGAGCGCACCGTCAACCAGCTCAATTTTGAGGATTTCATCAGCGCCGCCGAGCTTTCCACCGAGCGGGTGAATGGCGGCAATGCGCAGCTTGAGCCCCAGCGCGCGTGGAAGCTGCTGCTCAGCGCAGACCGCACGCTGCTTGGCGATGGCCGCATCAAGCTGGACCTTGGCTATGATTTCATCGCCCGCGTGCAGGATCGTGTGCCCACGCCCGATGGCTTTGATGCCCCCGGCAATCTTGGTAATGGATCGGTGTTCAGCGCGGTCGGCAATCTGGATGTTCCGCTCACCCGTGCGGGGGTGAAGGGCGGGCGGCTCACCCTCTATGGCTCCTATGTGGATACCAATGTGCGGGACCCTTACACGCTCACAGACCGGCACTTTTCGGGCTATGCGCTCTTCTATTATGAGGCGGAGTTCCGGCAGGATCTGGGCCGCTTCGCCTGGGGCGCCAGCTTGCTCGGCAGCACCGGATCAGAAAGCTTCCGCCGCACCGAGGTGGATTTCTACCGCGGCCTCGCCCCCAATGTCGCCGCCTTCATCGAATATCGCCCCAGCCGCCAATGGACCCTCACGCTCGGCGGCAGCAACCTGACCGACGGCGCCACCCACCGCGAACGCAATTTCTACGCGCCAGACCGCACGAGCGCGCTGCCCTATCTGCAGGAGCGCAGGTTCAGGGAGAGCCATGCGACGGGGTATTTGACGGTGAAGCATAGCTTTGGGGAGCGGTGAGGGGGGGCTTGAGGTCTCACAAACAACGAACACTTAGCTAAATTTAGTTCGGGCAAGGAACGTCGTCTGGCAATGTACCTGCGAAATACATCGCTTGCCGGGTGTTCTTGATATGTGCTGTCATGCAATTCGAATTAGACTAGGCGTGCTAGTCCGGGGGGCGCGAATGAAACTGATTGCCGCACATGCGACGAATTACCGGAACATCCTTGACTCAAATTCAGTCGATATTGGGCAGTCGACGTGCTTAGTGGGCAAGAATGAGGCTGGAAAATCAGCTTTTTTGAAGGCGCTGGAGGGCTTGAGGTCAACTGACGCTGGTTTCACTAAGTATAACAAGATTACAAACTACCCGCGCCAACATTTGTCTGAATACGCTGAGATTCATGGACAGCACGAGGCGCAGGTCATGAAAGCAACTTGGAAACTTGAAGCCGCAGACGTGCAAGCGCTTGAAGACGAGCTTGGCGCAGATGTGCTGCAATCGGAAACGTTCGAGGTTTCTAAGACATATGGCCAAACGTCGGGTACGTGGACGCTCTCGATCGATGAGGCGAAGGTTCTCGATCATTTGATTGCAGTGCACGAGCTCGATGCGGATGACAGAGCAGTTCTTAGCCAAGCGAATACAACTGCTAAAGCTCACGAGGCGTTAGCGGCTTTATCTACGCAGACTGGCCCTCAAGAAGAGCTGTTTAAAACCATCGGAGAATTTCGTAAGCATCAGGCATTACTTCACGCGATCGACATAATCTCCTCGCGGATGCCCAAGTTCATGTACTTCTCGCACTGGGATCGCATGAGCGGTGAACTTTCTCTTACCAAGCTCGATTCTGATAAGCAGCAAGGCATTGTAATGTCGAGTGGCGATAGGGTCTTTCTCGATTTCCTTGAATATGCCGGAACGACGCTCGAAGAACTTGTGGCGACAACCCAATTTGAAGAGCTCAATGCCAAATGCGAAGCCGCAGCGCTAAAGATCACCAATCAAATATTCGACTACTGGACGCAGAACGACGAGTTAAAAATTAAGGTCGTTCTTTCTAAAGGAAAGTCAGGTGACCCTGCTCCTTTTAACACAGGCGCGGTCGCGCGAGCGCGTGTAGAAAATAATCTTCATGGAGTAACCGTACCTTTTTCAGAACGATCAGCAGGCTTCATCTGGTTTTTCTCTTTTTTAGTGAAGTTTGCCCAAATTAAGAAAAACCACGGAAACGTGATCCTCCTTCTCGATGAGCCGGGTCTTACCCTTCACGGCACCGCTCAACTCGACTTACTTCGTTACTTTGCAGAAGAGATCGCACCCAATCACCAGCTCATTTGGACGACTCATTCGCCATTTATGGTGCCACCAGACAACCTTGCATGCGTCCGAACAGTGGAAGATGTCGTAATCAGGGACGCGCGGGATAGGAAAAAATCGATCGGCACCAAAATCCGTTCCGACGTATTGACGACCGACCCGCAGACCAATTTCCCAATTTTTGGTGCGATGGGCTTTGAAGTTACTCAATCGCTTATTATCGGAAAGAACACCCTTTTAGTCGAAGGGCCTAGCGATATTCTTTATCTTCAAGCTGCGTCTGCAGTCCTTAAAGCCGCAGGCCGGAAGCATCTTGCTCCAGAATGGGCTATATGTCCCTCTGGCGGTATCGACAAGATATTGCCGTTTGTACGCCTATTCTATGGCAATAAGTTGAACGTGGCAGTACTCACGGATTTCGAAAGGGGTCAAAAGCGCAAGCTCGATGACCTTTATAAGTCTAATCTACTTGCTCAGGAACGCATCATCCTTGCGACCGAAATTGCTGAGAAAGATGAAGCGGATATTGAGGATTTCTTTGATGCTGCGGTATTTGTTGAGCTGATTAATAAGACTTACAGCTTAGGGGAAGCACATCGCTTGACGGTTGATTTGCTCAACGAGGCAGACCCGAATACCCAACGGCTGGTCAAAAAAGCGGAGGCATACTTCCGATTGCTTCCTGCAGAGATCCAAGATTTCAGTCATTTTGATCCCTCAATGTATCTACTGCAACATCCTGAAATTTTAAAAGGAAAGAATAAAGCTGCAGGGAACACGTTGGATCGATTTGAAGCCGCGTTTGAACGTATCTCTACATTTCTATAACGCGCGCAACCAGCATGCGGCTGTTAGCAGGCTTGATGTGAGAGCCTGTTGGCTGGGTAGTGATACCTCGACCTTTCCTCCACCTTTCCCCAACCTTTCCACCGCTGCCAGCTTCTGTTCACGCCTGCATCATTATGGCCCACTTCACGCCACAATCATTGCCTAGCGATGAGCCGTTAAACCCGTTAGGCTGAGCCGTTCTGGCCCGGTCTGCACAAGCAGATTTGGCCTGATGGAAGAGGGGCCTGATCAATCGGATGGAGTTGATGCACCAGCGCAGGCACATCGCTGCACGGGAGGGGCGCGCATCTGGCGTTAATGTCCGGCGTGCGCGTCTGCCGCGCGGCGTATCGCGGGGCTTGTTGGCTGCAGTCCGTCCGGGGAATCGTTATTTGGAGATAAGCATCTGATGTCGCTGAGTTTATTGCTCGCCCTTGCCGCAGCCTCCGCCCCGGCGCAGGCCCTCCCTTCCACGCGCAATCTCGGCATGGTGGAGGGGCGGTGTCGCGCCAATGAGAGCGGCCCGGCCTTCATGGTCAACATCAATGGCCTCAAGGATCGTCAGGGGCTGCTGCGGGTGGAGCTATATCCCAATAATGACGATGATTTTCTGGCGGATGACAATGTGCTCATCAATGCGGGCAAGGCGTTTCGCCGTGCGGAGATGAAGGTGCCGGCAAGCGGTCCGGCGGTGCTGTGCATCCGCGCGCCTGCGCCCGGCACTTATACGCTCAGCCTGCTGCATGATCGCGATTCTAACCGCAAGCTGGGCATCTCCGTGGATGGCGTGGCTTTTCCGGGTGATCCCAAGCTGTGCTGGGGCCAGCCCAAGTCCAAGGATGCGCGCGCGACTGTCGGCGCGGGGCCAACGCGGGTGGATGTGACGATGCAATATCGCCGCAGCCTCGTCTGCTTTGGTCCGGTCAAGGCGAAGTAAGCGCGGGTGACGTAAGGCGCGGGCAGGGGAGGTCCGCGCTGCGTCGTGCGGCGTGTCAGGCCAGCACGGGCCTGCTGCGGTTCACCACCGGATTGGCGATAAGCTGCTCATAATAAGCGAACAAATCGGCGAAATGCTCGTCGATCGTCCTCACGCTCTTGGCATAGTCCAGCGCGCGCGCCCGCACCATGTCGCGCGGGGTGGCGATGAAGTCCAAGATCGCCTCCGCCGCTGAGGAGGGGCTGGCGGATGTGTAGAGCCAGCCATCGGCCAGCCGCGCATGGTCCGCCGCGCCGCCCCGGTCCGGCATGATGAGCGGGAGGCCCGCCGCCCGCGCCTCACCGCCCACGGTGCAGAACACCTCCGCCTCGCAGCCATGAATTAGCGCATCGCAGCTCGCAAACAGCCGCGCGACCTCATGCCGATCATTGATGGGGGAGACGAGGTGTACATGCGGATTTTCCAGCGCCGCGCGCGCCACCCGCGCCTTGTCTCGTCCATCGCCCGCAATGATGAGGCCCACGGGAGCCTTTGCGCTCGCCATCGTCACGGCCTCGATCACCATGGGCCAGCGCTTCTCCGGCCCATGCCGCCCTGCGCCGAGCAGCAGCGTGGCCGTGGGCGGCAGGTCGCAGCGGGCAAGCAGCCGCGCGCGCAGGCCAGAT
>CAMLFF010000177.1 GCA_946479185.1 uncultured Sphingobium sp. | reverse complement strand
AGCAGCGGCACGTTTCTCGATTTTCTGGTGGCGCTCATCCTCACCATGTTTATCGTCATCCAGTTTGGTGAAGGGGATGAGCTGTCTTTCCACTTCACGCTGATCTTCATTGCGATCTGCCTTGCTACACTCATCCTCTCGCGGCTGTTTTTCCGGGAGATCATCCGCGCTTGTATGCGCCGTGGGGTCATCGGCCAGCGGGTCGCAATTTACGGTGCTGACCGGGATGTTACGAGCCGTCTGCTGGAACTACTCGAGATAGAGCGTCTGCCGCACATCAATGTCATCGGTTTTGCTGATGATCGCCGCTCGCGCGTTGAAACTGGCATGATCGGTCGCTTCCCTTACCTCGGCGGCTTTGATGAGGTGCTGGAACTGGCAAGGCGAGGGATGCTCGATCAGATCATCGTTGCCTTGCCGATGGTGCAGCAGGATCGGCTCAACCAGATCGTGGAAGAACTGAGTGCCGGCTCAATCGACGTGTGCATTATGCCGCGAGAATTTCTCGTGCTGCGTGATCGCTACCGCGTCAATTATATCGGGTCTCTTCCCGTTCTAAGCATATGGCAACAGCCGGTGCGGGATTTCGACGGCATCGTGAAGGAGGTGCAGGATCGCTCTCTGGCTCTGCTCGGTATCCTGTTGCTGGCGCCTGTACTGATCTTGACCGCCCTGGCCATCAAGTTGGAAAGTCGAGGGCCAATATTGTTCAAGCAAAGGCGGCTCGGCTTCAATAATCTCGAAATCGAGGTCCTGAAATTCCGGTCCATGTATACCGATCGGCAGGATGCCTCCGGCGGTGAGCGTACCCGCAAGCAGGATCCACGTGTCACGAAGGTGGGGCGGTTTATTCGGCGCACGAGTATCGACGAACTGCCGCAACTGTGGAACGTGCTGCGCGGTGAAATGTCGCTGGTTGGTCCGAGGCCGCATGCGCTGGCGATGCGGGTAGGCGATGCTTATTATCATGATGCGGTGCGCGGCTATGCTGCGCGCCATCGTGTGAAGCCCGGCATTACCGGTCTTGCACAGGTCCGTGGTCTGCGGGGCGAAATCGATACGGTCGAACGGGCCAAGCAGCGTGTCGAATATGATAAATATTATATCGAGAACTGGTCGCCTCTGCTCGATATACGCATCATCTTCGAAACTGTTTTCCGGGTGGTTTGGGACCGCAATGCGTATTAGCTTGGTGTGTGTCGTTGTTTAATAATAGCGCATTGATCCGGACGTCGCACGCCCGACCAGGTTGTTCGCCAGATATTTTTAGAAGGACTGGCAATTGCAGAACTTGATCGCTCAAGGATCTCTGATTCTGTGGCCGCTTGTGGCGCTGGCGCTTTATGCGACATTGCCAGCCGGTCGCGCTACAATCTGGACGCTGCTGGCGGGTTATCTGCTGCTGCCAGTTGGGGTGGATTTCGATTTCCCGGGTGTGCCCGCGCTGGACAAGTCGTCGATCCCCAATGCGGCCGCGCTTATCTTAGCGCCGATGATGGCGCGTAGCGGAGAGTTCCGCTGGCCAAAAAGCAAGGTCATTAATTCGCTTATGCTTGTATGGGTCCTTGTGCCTTTCGCGACGGCGTTTACGAACAGAGAGGCGATCGTCATCGGCAGCCTTGTCATGCCCGGGCTTGGATTTAGGGAGGGACTGTCCGGCGCCGTCGGCAACCTGCTGACATTGGCCCCTTTCGTACTCGGGGCAGCGTTGCTGGCTCATGAAAAAGGCCATCGGCAGCTGTTAATGGCCTTCGTCATTGCGGCTTTGGCCTATTCCGTGCCGATCCTTATGGAAATCCGACTAAGCCCATTTCTGCAGGGCATGGTTTACGGAATTTCAAATGTCGAGATGTGGCTCCAGCAGATGCGGTTTGGCGGCTTTCGCTCGATGATGTTCTTGGGTCATGGTCTCCTCGTTTCGACATTTCTGAGCTTGGCGCTGGTAGCTGCCGTCGGGTTGTGGAGAATGCGGATAATTTTGTTCGGCATTCCCATGAGCTTGATCACGCTCTATCTCGCAATCGTCCTCGTGCTAAATAAGTCGGTTGGCGCGGTGGTCCTGGTTGCGCTAGTCGCGCCGGTTTTTATGTCCTTGTCATCTCGTCGATTTCTCACCGTTACCGCAGCGATCGCGCTCATCATCATTGCCTATCCGGCAGTGCGGGGCGCTAATTTGCTGCCGCTCAATCAAATCGCGTCTGCAGCGAACGCTCTAAGTCCCGAGCGAGCGCAATCCTTAGACTTCCGGTTACGTAATGAGGAGATGCTCCTCGACCGAGCAGAGAAAAAACCTCTGTTCGGTTGGGGAAGCTACGGCCGCAATCGTGTTATCATCGTCACCAGTTGGGGTAGCACTCAGGATATTTCCGTCACCGATGGCACCTGGGTTATCATAATCGGAACGGCGGGCTGGTTGGGCTACGTCCTTTACTTCGGGCTGCTGACTATTCCATTCAAGCGCGCTTTTCAGCTCCGCCGGGCGGGGCTGCCGCTCGCCACCGTCACGCTGGTCGCACTGCATCTCGTCAATGTGATCGATCTTATTCCCAACTCGTCCCTCACTCCTATGACATGGCTGGTCGCAGGCGCGTTGGCTAATATGTCGTTGCCAAGGCGCAAGAACGTAAGCTCGGCTAAGGTGGACGGATCGGCAGGCCCTGTGACGCAGCCCGATGCAGCCTCGAAGCCCGCACTCGCTCTCGGGGCTCCATTTGACGCAAAGGCTGTCCGCGCCTAGCGAGATGGCCGATGAGCGCCACACCTCCCTTCACCCGAAAAGCCCCGCCCGGTCGCGTGGTCACCGTCGGGCTGCTCGGTGGCTCGTTCAATCCTGCGCATGGGGGGCACCGCGCCATCTCGCTTGCAGCACGCGAAGCGTTGGGGCTGGATGAGGTCTGGTGGCTGGTTTCGCCGGGCAATCCGCTTAAGGCCAAGGCGGGGATGGCGCCGCTGCATGCGCGGATGGCGAGTGCGAAGCGGATGGCTCGGCGGGCGCCCATTCGGGTGACGGCGATTGAGCGGGAAATGAACACAATATACACATGTGACACGTTAAAGGGGTTGCGCCGGAGATATCCTACAATCCGCTTCATCTGGCTGATGGGTGGGGACAATCTGGCGCAGTTTCATTGTTGGAAAGGGTGGCGCGATATCGCGCGCACGACGCCCATTGCCGTTCTTGCGCGTCCGGGCTATAGTCGTGAGGCTTTTGGCGCGCCCGCCATGGCATGGTTTCGCCGTTTCGTCCGACCTGCGAGCCAGAAAAAATGCTGGACGACATGGAGACTCCCGGCGCTTGTGCATCTGCGCTTTCGCCCCGATCCCCGATCCGCCACTCTGCTCCGGCAGAAGGCTCCCCTTTGGCACCGCCATTTTGCTCATGCGATTTTGCATGACGGCGTGACAGGTCGCCCTATTCCGCAGGATTGAAATTGCCAGAGCCGTTACCCACCGCCGCCAACTCCGCTGCCGCAGCAGCCCAGCCTGCTGCTAAAGATCAGCCTTCCATCACGGGTGATTCGCACACGCAGCAACTGCTCGCCATCGTGCTTGAATCGCTGGACGATGATCAGGCGATCGAGACCGTGGCCATCCCGCTTGAGGGCAAAAGCAGCATCGCCGATCATATCGTGATCGCGTCTGGCCGCTCCTCGCGTCAGGTTGCCGCCATCGCCCAGAAGCTCGCCGAGCGGCTCAAGAAGCAGATGGGCATCCGTGCCCGCATCGAGGGGTTGCCGGTCGCTGACTGGGTGCTGATCGATGCTGGCGATGTGGTCGTGCATATCTTCCGCCCGGAAGTGCGCAGCTTCTACAATCTTGAGCGCATGTGGGGCTTCTCGGACGCGCCGGTCGCCGTCAGCGAGGCATGAGGCTGCCGGCCCGCGCGGTCGGGGTCTGAATGCTGCTGCATATCGTTGCTCGTGGCAGGATCGGCCGCTCGCCTGAGGCAGAGCTGGTCGATCGCTACATGAAGCGCATCATCTGGCCCACGAAGATCAGCGAATTGCCTGACCGTGGCGGCAAGGAGCCCGCGCCATCACAGACGCCCTGCGTCACCGTGATGCTCGATGAGACCGGCCAGCAACTCACATCGATGGCCTTTGCCGAGAAGCTCGGGCGTTGGCGTGACGATGGGATGCGCGAATGCCGCTTTCTCCTGGGCGCTGCCGATGGCTTTACCCAAGCCGAGCGCGATGAGGCGAGCCTGCGAATCGCCTTTGGCGCGATGACCTGGCCGCACATGATGGCCCGCGCCATGCTGGCCGAGCAATTGTGGCGTGCGACGGCCATTCTCGCGAATCACCCCTATCACCGCGAGGGCTAGGGGATGACGGGGCGCACGCAGCTTCTCCTTATCCTGTCGGCGCTCGCGTTGGGCGCCATGTCACCAGCCCTGCTGGCCCAAAGCGCGCCATCCCCCATTCCCGGCACCAGCCTTGCCGAACAGCGCGCCGCGCTGACCCGCGCCCGCGCGCAGGCGGAGGACGCCCGCAAACGTAGTGAAGCGCTGGAGGCCCGCGCGCGCAAAACCACCGCCGCTGCCGACAAGACGCGCGATCAGATTGCGGCGCTTGCGGCCCGCATCCAACAGGGCGAGGCGGATCTGCGCGCCGGAGAGGCTCGGCTCGGCATCATCGCCGCGCAACAGGCCGCGCAGGCGCAGCGGCTCGCCAAGCGCCAGCAGCCGATTGTGCGGCTCACCGCAGCGCTCCAGCAGATTGCGCGCCGCTCGCCGATCCTCTCTCTCGTCGCGCCCGGCACTGTGAATGATGCCGTGCATCGGCGGATCGTGCTGGCGCAGGCGCTTCCGATCATCACGGCCTCCACCCAAGGGCTGAAGCAGGAGATTGCCCGCACCGCAGAGCTGCGCCGCAGTGCCGAGGGGGCCCGGCTCGCGCTCGCCAAGGCGAAGGACAGCCTCGCCGCTCAGCAAAAGACGCTCGCACTGGCCGAGAATCGCCAGCGGCTCGCCTCCCGCACGCTGCGGCAGAGCGCCAGCCTGCAAACCGAGCGGGCGCTGGCGATGGGCGAGGATGCGCGGGACATTGGCGATTTGATGGAGCAGATTGAGGATGCTGCGGTCATTCGCGATGCCCTGCTGCAATTGCCCGGCCCCATGTTGCGCCCCTCACGGCCCGGCAGCGCCGCGCCGCAAGCCCAAAGCGCTGCTGTCACGAACTCAGACGCCGCCACACCGCGCTACCGCCTGCCTGCCGTCGGCGATGTCGTCACCGGCTTTGGCGAGCTGAGCGAGGGCGGCGTGCGTGCGCGCGGCCTCACCATCGTCACCGGCCCCAAGGCCATCGTTGTTGCGCCTGCCGCCGGGCGCATCGCCTATGCGGGCGCATTTCGCGGCTATGGGCAGATCATCATCATCGAGCATGGTGGCGGATGGACCACATTGATCGGCAATCTGGGCCGCGTCGGCGCGCAGGTTGGCGATAGCGTTGCGCAGGGTGATCCGGTGGGCGCGACCGGCCCGGGCAAGCCGCGCTTGCTGGTGGAATTGCGGCGGCAGGACCGCCCCGTGGACGTTGCCGCGCTTTTGCGTTGAGCCGTTCACCGCAGTGTAACGCTTGATCCGGCAAGATGCCCGCCAAGCTAGGCAGACCGTATAATCGCTCCTATAGGTCAGCTCATCACATCTCGTTCGAAAGCGAAGCAATGGCCGCCGCCCGCAGCACCTTCCTGATCCGCTCCGCCGCGATCCTCGGCGCGATTGCGCTGATCCCCGCGTCCACCTCCGCCGTGACGGAGAGCGAGAGCGCGACGTACAAGCAGCTCGATCTGTTCATGGACGTGTTCCAGCGGGTTCGCGCCAGCTATGTCGAGAAGGTCGATGACGAGACGCTGATCAAGGGCGCCATCGAAGGCATGCTTTCCAGCCTCGATCCGCACAGCGCCTATCTCGATGCGCGCTCCTTCACCAATTTGCGCACGCAGACGGAAGGCAATTATGGCGGCCTTGGCCTCTCCGTGACGATGGAAGAGGGCGTGGTGAAGGTCATCGCGCCGACCGACGATACGCCTGCTGCCCGCGCTGGCATCAAGGCTGGCGACTATATCACGCACATTGACGGCAAGCTCATCTATGGCGGCTCGCTCGATGAAGCGGTGGAGAAGATGCGCGGCGCGCCGGGCACAGCCGTGAAGCTGACCATTGCCCGCGCTGGCCGTGACGAGCCGCTGATCGTGGATATCACCCGCGCCATCATCGATATTCAGCCGGTCAAATGGCAGGTGAAGGAGAATGTCGGCGTCATCAAGATCGTCAGCTTCTCGGCCGATACGGGCGCGGACGTGCAGAGCGCCATTCGCAGTATCGACAAGTCGCTGGGCCGCAAGCCTATCGGCTACATCATCGATATGCGTTCCAACCCCGGTGGCTTGCTGGATGAGGCCGTGCGCGTCTCCGATGCCTTCCTCGACAAGGGCGAGATTGTCTCCCAGCGCGGCCGTCTGCGCGGTGATACACGGCCCTATTATGCCCGCCCCGGCGATGATGCGCAGGGCCTGCCCATCATCGTGCTGATCGATGCTGGATCGGCCTCCGCGTCCGAGATCGTCGCGGGCGCGCTGCAGGATCATCACCGCGCGGTCATCATGGGCGAGCGCAGCTTCGGCAAGGGCAGCGTGCAGACGCTGCTGCCGCTCTCCGAAGATACGGCGCTGCGCCTCACCACTGCGCGCTATTACACGCCATCGGGTCGCTCCGTGCAGGAAGGCGGCATTGAGCCGGACATTCTCGTGCCGCAGCTCTCCGACGCCGATTATGCCAAGCGCCCCAAATATCGCGAGAGCGATCTGCGCCGCC
>CAMLFF010000176.1 GCA_946479185.1 uncultured Sphingobium sp. | reverse complement strand
GCGAGACGCGCCAGCGCGGCCTGCGTGATGGCACCGTGCCGCCAGCGGGCGAAACCTACCCGACCAGCGCCTTCCCGGAGACAAAGTTCAAGCGTGGCGGGCTCTTCGTGGGCGATGAGATTGCGGTGGGCGGCGGATTGCTGACGCTCTACCCGGCGCTGCGTTTCGATTTCTACAAGCTCACACCCGAGCGCGACCCAACCCTCCCGACCTTCACCGGCAAGGCACAGGATGGATCGCGCTTGTCGCCTAAGCTGGGCGCGGTGCTTAAGCTGCATGAGTCCGTGCGCGTGTTTGCCAATTACGCCACCGGCTTCAAAGCGCCGGAGCCAGGGCAAGTGAACCAGTTCTTCGAGAACCGCGCACAGGGCTATATCTCGGAGCCGAACCCGGACTTAAAGCCCGAGCGCAGCGAAAGCTTTGAGGGTGGCGTGCGCTTGTCGAGCAAGCATGTGAGCCTTGATCTGACCGCCTTCTCGGCGCGCTATCGTGACTTCATCAGTCAGGAGATGGTGGGCGGCGCTTTCACGCCGATGAACCCGGCCATCTTCCAGTTCGTGAACCTCTCCCGCGCGCATGTGAAAGGCGCAGAGGCAAGGTTCGAAGCACGCGCTTCCAATGGCTTGAACGCACAAGTTGCGATCTCCTATGCCAAGGGCAATGTGAGCGGAGCGGGCGCCAGCGACCTGCCGCTCACGTCGATCGATCCGATGAAGCTGGTGGTGGGCGTGGGCTATCAATCGCCCGATGGCATGTTCGGCGGCAAGATCATTGCGACGCACAGCGCCCGCAAATCGCTGGCCAGCACGCGCGGCCTCACCGCGACTGGCGGCGCCACGACGATCTGCAGTGGTTCGCCCTGCTTCCGTCCGGATGCCTTCACCATCCTCGACGCCACTCTGTTCGTTAAGCCATTCGAAGGCGTGACGCTGCGGGCGGGCATCTTCAACATTCTCGACCAGAAATATAGCTGGTGGAGCGATGTGCGCGGCATGACCGTGGCGCAAGTCACCAACACTGCCAGCTCTACCTACATTCCCATCGACGCCACGACTCAGCCCGGCCGCAATGCCAGCGTGTCGCTGAGCTATCGTTTCTAATCCGAGGAAATCCCCATGAAAAAGCTTCAACTCCGCCTCGGCGCCGCTCTGCTCGCCTTTGCCTGCGCTGTCAGCCCTGCCCTCGCGCATCCCCCTGTCGCCAATGTGCAGACCGCCGCCGACTTCGAGCAGGACCGCAAGGATATTCTCGCAATGGCGGGCAATTTCAAAGTCCGGTTCGATATGCAGGAATCGACCCGCTGGGATGGCAGCTACACGCCGCTGCCACCCAAGGTCTCCGGTGGTAACGAAATCGTCCGCGTGATCGAGGATACGGGCCGCAAGATCGTCCTCCAGCACATCCTCGTGATGGAGCATGAGGGCAAAACCCACGTCGTCAAGCATTGGCGGCAGGACTGGACCTATGAGCCTGAGAAGCTGCTCGTCTATGCCGACCGCAATCTTTGGAAATGGGAAGCCCTACCCGTGAACCTGCGCACAGGGCGCTGGTCCCAGACGGTCTGGCAGGTCGATGACAGCCCGCGCTATGGCGGCTGGGGCGAGTTCGAGACCGTCGGCGGCGTGCGGCGCTGGCGCTCCAACTGGACCTGGCGTCCGCTCGCCCGCCGCGATGCGGTGCGCAGCCCGGTCTATGATCGCTACCTCTCGATCAACCGCCACCAGAACTCGCCCGACGGCTGGATCCACTGGCAGGACAATATGAAGATGGGCCAGAAGGATGGCAAGCAGGTGCCCATCGTGCACGAATATGTGCTGAACAGCTACACGCGCTCCGATGCGTACAGTAGCAAGCCCGGCGATGATTACTGGACCAAGACCAAGGACTTCTGGGTAGCTGTTCGCGCGGAGTGGGATCGGGTCGCGGCCGTCAAGGGCGGCATCGCGATCAAGGAGGAGGCCGAGACGGGCACGGTGGTCGCCGGGCCGTTGATGGAGCTGGCGGACGACATATTGAACGGCAAGGCCAATACCGCCGACGCCATTCGCAAGGCCAGGGTGCTGATCGAGAGCAATACTAGCAAGATCTGATCGCGGGGAATGATGCCATGTATGATTTTGTCGACCGGCCAGTCGCCTCGCTCAGTTATGGAGGCCGCCTGCTGGTCCACGCCATGCGGCTATGGACCAAAGCAGCGGGCACCGGCCGCTGCCCCTGTGCGGACGTCGGCCCGCTGTTTCACAAAGCCAATCTCATGCAGGGCTTCACCCACTTCCACCTGATGATGACGATGCTCAACCGCCATGCCGTCATCAACCTCGGCTTTGGCCAGCCGGACCGCCCGGACGTAACGGAAAGCGAGGCGGTTCTGCTCAGTTTGATCCGGCAAACCGAGGCACCAATGGCCAGCGCCACCGCCGGAGCGGTAGCGCAGATAGTCGGGCGGAAAGAAAATCCACCCTTGCTCGGCGCGCTCGCTGCTTTAGGGGAGGCACTGGCCACAGCACGTCTGAGGCCGACACCGCCCATTTTTGACACTGGCTGCGCGAGCTTTCCGCATGAATGATACGTCCACTCCGGTTCTCGAATTCACCCCCAGCGGTGCCCTGACAGTTGAGCAGGTGCGCTGGGTGCGTCACTGGAACGATAATCTGTTCAGCTTTGCGGTCACGCGCCCGGCAAGCTTCCGCTTCCGCTCCGGCGAATTTGTGATGATTGGTCTGCCCGGCGAGAATGGCAAGCCGCTGCTGCGCGCTTATTCCATTGCCAGCCCGGCCTATGCCGAGGAAATCGAATTTCTCTCGATCGCGGTCGAGAATGGCCCACTCACCTCGCGCCTGTGCAAAATCAAGGAAGGCGACCAGATTTATCTTGGCCGCAAGCCAACCGGCACGCTGGTGACCGATGCGCTCACACCCGGCAAGCGCCTGTTCCTGCTCTCCACCGGCACCGGCCTTGCGCCGTTCCTGAGCCTGGTGCGTGATCCAGACGTGTATGATTGCTTCGACCAGATCGTGCTCGTGCATTGCGTACGTCAGGTGAATGAGCTTGCGTTCGAAACCGAGCTTGAAGGCAAGCTAGCCGACGATCCGCTGGTTGGCGATCAGGCGCAGACGCAATTCCTCTATTGCCCCACCGTCACGCGCGAACCCTTCCGCACCACGGGCCGCATCGGCACGCTCATCGAGAGCGGCAAGATGTTCGAGGGCGTCGAGGGTCCGGCAAAGCTCGATCCCGCGACCGACCGCATCATGCTGTGCGGATCGATGGCGATGATCCGTGATCTGGCTGCCGAGCTGGATGGCATGGGCTTTACCGAAGGTTCGAATGCCAAGCCCGGCGATTATGTGATCGAGCGCGCGTTCGTCGACTGATCTTGTGGGCTGACGGGGATATATAAGCATCGCATTACCGGCACCTCGGACTTGCGTTGAGCACATGTGCTGTACCGATTACATCGGACTGGTTGTGACAGCCGAGATCAAGCAAGGCCCTGTCCGCTCCCTTTGACCCCGAACAGCTGATCGGGCGTTAGCCCGCACCATCAGGCAGGGAGCGAAGCTGGGTTAGACGAGCGCAATATGTTGGCATAGATGCATTCAAATTGCGGTTCCAAGGCTAGGTTCATGCTTGCGGCAAACGGATGTCCAGCGGCCGTTCCACCGAGGCGATCGAAGCACTGGTCCGCCAGCTTGTCGATCTCAATCCCACAGCCGTCGCGCTTGAAGCCTCGCGCAGTTACGAGCATCGGCTCGCCGACTTCTGCATAGCGCAGGACTTGAAGAGCATATCCTGCCGCCAGCACGTGTGCATGGATTTGCTCGTGCTCTGGGACATGTGGCAAAGCCGAGCCATCGATGCTTTCATTGCCGTGCAGTATCTCGCTGTAACCCATCGCCACAGGTGGCTGTGTCGGGTCATTGGCGTGGCCCCGTCCTTGCAACCGCCTTATTGGCGGATGTGCCGAACTGGACCAGTCTCGGCCAAAGGCCGTCACCGCATTTGGGGCGTCGTCCCGCCTTCTTTGGGCAGTGCCAGAGGCAAAAGCGGGACCCCAGGGTCAAGTCGGGGGTAACTATTGCTGGGAGCCTCGAAATTCGGGGCGCGGCGCTTTGTTCAGGCCGCCAGCGCGGCTTCGATGGCCGAGACAAGCGCAGGGTCATAAGGCTTGGTATCCGGCGCATAGCGCGCGAGCACCGTGCCATCCTTGCCGATGAGGAACTTCTCGAAATTCCAGAGCAGTTCGGGCGCTTCATTGGGCGTCATGCCATAGCCTTTGAGTTTCTCGCGAAAATCACCATCATTGATCGCCTCGGGCGCGGCCTGTGTGAGCGCAGCGTAGAGCGGGTGCTTGTCCGGCCCGGTCGCAACGACCTTCTCGAACATGGGGAAATCCACGCCAAAATTGGTGGTGCAGAAGCTCTCAATCTCCTCATTTCCGCCCGGTTCCTGCCCTGCGAAATCATTGGCGGGGAAACCCAGCACAACAAACCCCTTGTCGCGATAGTCGCGGTAGAGCGATTCCAGTCCTTCATATTGGGGCGTGAGGCCGCATTTGGAGGCGACATTGACCACGAGCAGCACCTTGCCGGCATAATCGGCCAATGAGGCATCGGCGCCGCGGATCGTCTTGAGGGGAATCTCTGCAAGGCCGGTCATGGATTATCTCCGCACATGAAAAGGGGCAGCCGCCTATATAAGCGACTGCCCTTCGAAAGTCATCGGCCCGGTTTGCGGCCCGGGAGACTACTCAGCTTCTCGGCGGAATACAGAGTCAGGGATTGACGCCACGATCGAGGAAGCGCGGACACCCTAATGTGATTAATTCTCAATACCCTCTTGTGTTCACTTTAGCACATAATTACGCCCCAGTTTGGGGGTATAAGAGTGGCGGTCAACGCCCCGTTTCGCAGGAACTCGCCGGACATTGCAACATAGACTATGGGGTTCGTCCAATCCTGGACAGACGAGCCTTGCTTTCCGCCGCCTCAAGGGGAAACCCAGCGGGTCGCCCGGTCCAGACTGCGGCCCCCATCGCGTCTATCAGGCGGCAACCTTGTCCGTCGATGCCGCGTGAATCTCATCGATCGCGCCGCCGAGCGCCGCGTTGAATTCATCGTCGCTCATCTGGAAGCGCAGATCTTCCAGCAGCGCGCGACTGAAGCTCGCAATCACACCGCGGTTCCGCGCGAGCTGCGAGCATGCCTCGGGACGCTTGAAGCCGCCCGACAGCGCCACGACGCGCAGCACCTTGGGATGATCCACCAGCGCATCGAACAGACAGGGCTCCTGCGGCAGGGAGAGCTTGAGCATGACCTGCTGGCCCTCTGGCATCGCATCGAGCGCCTTGGTAAGTTCTTCCAGCAAAATCTGGTCGGCCTGTGCGCGCTCGGCGCTCTTGATGTTCACTTCTGGCTCGATGATCGGCATCAGGCCATGATCGAGCACCTGCTGTGCAACCTCAAACTGCTGCTTCACGATGGCGGCAATGCCCTCGCGATTGCCAAGGTTGATGACCGAGCGCTCCTTGGTGCCGAACACGCCCAGACCCTTCGCGCGGGTGAGCAGCGCGGAAAGCTCAGGCATCGGCTTCATCATCTGGACGCCGTTCGTCTCATCCTCAAGGCCCTTGTCGATCTTGATGAAAGGCACGACGCCACGCTCGATCAGCGCGGTTGGGGTCGGCTTGCCGTCGACCAGACCGTCCATCGTCTTCTCGAACAGGATGGCGCCCAGCACCTTGTCGCCGGTGAACACTGGCGCGGTGATGATGCGGCTGCGCATCTGGTGGATCTGCGCGAACATCTCCTCATCGCCATTATAGGCGCTCTCTTCCACGCCATAGCCCAGCAGGGCTTTGGGGGTGGAGCCACCGCTCTGGTCGAGCGCGGCGATGAAGCCTTTGCCGTTGGCGATCCTGGAGTTCATTTCGGAATGCTGCATCATCTCATCCTATCCCATTGTTCCAATGCGCTATAGGCGCCCACCGGCTGGCCTATTCCGCGCCGTGATGTGAATTGCAAGCCGATCAACCATATCGCGCGACCGGCTGAGCGCATGATTAGCGGCGCGTGAGTGCGGCGACGCCGGGCAGATCCTTGCCTTCCATCCATTCCAGAAAGGCGCCGCCTGCCGTCGATACGAAGGTGAAGTCATCCGCCACGCCTGCATGATTGAGCGCGGAGACGGTATCCCCCCCGCCTGCGACAGAGACGAGCGAGCCTTCCACAGTGAGCGCCGCTGCGGTGCGCGCCAGCGCGACCGTGGCGGTATCGAACGGCGCCATCTCGAACGCGCCCATCGGGCCATTCCAGACGAGCGTTTTGCACGTCTTGAGCACATCGCCCAGCGCCTCGACGGCGGCTGGGCCAACATCGAGGATCATCTCGCCGTCGGCAAGCTCATTGACGTTGCACACGCGATAGCTAGCCGGATTGGCGGCGAACTCGCTCGCCACCGCGACATCATAAGGCAGATGCAGCGTGCAGCCTGCTTCCTCGGCCCACGCAAATATCTCGTTGGCGGTGCCGATGAGGTCATGCTCGCAGAGCGACTTCTTCACATCCACGCCACGCGCCGCGAGGAAGGTGTTCGCCATGCCGCCGCCGATGATCAGATGATCGACCTGCTTCACCAGATTTTCCAGCACCGCAAGCTTGGTGGAGACCTTCGCACCGCCGACAACGGCCACGACCGGCTTTTGCGGATTGCCGAGCGCCGCTTCCAGCGCGTCCAGCTCCTTCTCCATTGATCGCCCGGCGAAGGACGGCAAACGGTGCGCCAGACCTTCCGTGGAGCAATGCGCGCGGTGCGCAGCGGAGAAGGCATCGTTCACATAGAGATCG
>CAMLFF010000175.1 GCA_946479185.1 uncultured Sphingobium sp. | reverse complement strand
CGCTGCCAGGCCAGGTGACATTCGACACATCCAATTCGTTGCTCGACCCCACCAAAGGCTTCCGCATTTCCGCGCGCCTCTCGCCAGAAGCCTCGCTCGGCAGCGGCACGCAGACCTATGGACGCGCCGTGCTGGAAGGCACGGGCTATTATCCCGTGGCCGACAATATCGTTATCGCAGGTCGGGCACGCGTCGGCATGATCGCCGGCGCCGACCGCGAACAGATCGCGCCTTCGCGGCGCTTCTATGGCGGCGGCGGCGGATCGGTGCGCGGCTTTGGCTATCAGGAGCTCGGTCCCAAAGATCCGGATGACCGCCCCATCGGCGGCCGCAGCCTTGTCGAGGCGGCAGCAGAAGTGCGCTATCGCTTTGGCGACTATGGCGTCGTGGGCTTTGTCGATGCCGGGCAGGTTTATACCAGCCAGATCCCCGGCTTTAATGACTGGCGCTACGGCGTGGGCATTGGCGGGCGCTTCTACACCAATTTCGGCCCAATGCGGCTCGATGTCGCCACGCCGCTCAACAGACAACCGGGCGAATCCCGTGTGTCGATCTATGTCTCTATCGGGCAGGCATTCTGATGGCGCAGATCGACACGATGCCAGCTGAGCCAGTGCAGCCACGCAAGGCCAATTGGCCCCGCCGCATCCTCATCGGCGTTGGCGCGCTACTCGCCTTGCTGCTGCTGGTTGTCGCTGGCGTTTACCTCTGGCTAGGCAGCGATAGCGGGCGCGGTTTTGTGGCGCGGCAAGTGGAAGCGCTGACGTTCGAAAACGGCATGGCGATCGAAGTTGGCGCCATTGACGGATCGATCTTCGGCAGCATGCAATTGCGTGATGTTGCGGTGCGCGATCCCAAGGGCGTGTTCCTGAGTGCTCCGCGCATCGATATGGACTGGCGGCCCCTCGCTTATCTCAGCAACCATGTCGACATCCGCACGCTCACCATCCCGCAGGCGCGCTTGCTGCGCTCGCCAGAATTCAAGGCCACACCGCCTAGCGAAGGGCCATTGCTGCCTGATCTCGATATCGATGTGAACCGGCTCGATATTGGCCGCCTCCAGATCGACCCCGCCGTCACTGGCCAGCACCATCTGCTTGGCTTGCAAGGCAGCGTCCATATCGCAGACCAGCGCGCCCAGATCAAAGCCAATGGCCGCGCCTTTGCAGCCCCCGGCGTGGCAGGCGGTGATCAGCTGGCGCTCATTCTGGACGCCGTGCCGAACGATAATCGCCTCGATCTCGATCTCAAGGTGAATGCTCCCGCCAACGGGCTGCTCGCCAGCTACAGCAAGGTCGCCCAACCCCTCGCGCTCAGCATCGCAGGCAAGGGCGATTGGGACGCCTGGAACGGCCGCGTCACCGGCAATCTTGGGGCGCAAAGCCTCGCCAATGTCGCCATCACCGCGCGCAACGGCACCTTCGCCATGCGCGGCCCAATGCTTCCCGGCCTGCTCATGCCCGGCGCTGGCGGCAATCTGCTGGAGCCTGAGACGCAGGTCGATCTGACCGCATCCGTTGCCGAACGGCGCGTGCGCCTGCGCGGTGGCCTCGCCAACGCCAACTTCACGCTCGCCACCAATGGCCTTGTCGATCTCGCCGCAAGCCGTATGGAAAATCTGCAGCTCAATTTCAGGCTGCTGCAACCCGGCTCTATTGCCGAGAATCTGCGCGGCGCAGATGTCGCCGCCAACGCCACCCTCAATGGGACATTCGTCGCCCCGCAAATCAGCTACGGCCTCACCGCCCGCCAGATCGGCTTTGGCGCCACGCAGGTCGATGGCCTCAGCGTCTCCGGCAGCGCCGCGCTGGACAAGGACCAGTGGCGCATCCCGGTCAACGGTCAGGCGCGTCGCATCAGCGGCGTCAATGCGAGCATCGAGCCCCTGCTTGCCAATGTGCGGCTGAATGGCGACTTCGCCTATGCTAATGGGCGCCTGCTGTCCGACAATCTCAAGATCCGCTCGGACCGGATTGATGGCACAGCCATCATCGTGGCTGACCTCAACACCGCCCTTTACACTGGCGCGCTCAATGGCCGGGTGAATGGCTATCAGGTCGAGAGCGTCGGCGTCTTCAACCTGCAAACCAACATGGATTTGAAGACCGGCGCCAACGGCTATTTCAAGCTCGGTGGCCGCGTCACAGCACGCTCCACCCGCCTCCTCAATGATGGCGTCCGCAATTTCCTCGGCGGCAATGCGCTGATCGTCGCGGATGTTGGCTATGACAGCAATGGCATCGCCAGCCTCGATCGCCTGAACGTCGCCGCACCGGACTTCCAGCTCACCGGCGGCAAAGGCCGTTATGGCACGGATGGATCAGTGCGCTTCACCGCGCGCGGCAGCTCTACCCAATATGGTCCGCTCGGCGTCGATGTGACCGGCACCGTCAATAAGCCACTGATCCGCATCGCTGCGGCGCGACCCGGCGTTGGAGTCGGCCTTGCCGATGTGATCGCCAATATAAGTGGCAATAATGGCACCTATCTGGTCGATGCAACCGGCAACACGGACTATGGCCCGCTCACCGCCAATGTCGCAATCATCACCGCAAGCGGTCCTCTCGCCATTGATGTTCGGCAGGGCACGAGCTTTGCAGGCGTCGGCCTGACCGGACGTATGATCCAGACCAGTGCCGGGCCATTCCAGGGCGGGTTGCTGGCAAATGGCTCGGGCATTAATGGCCGCGTCGATCTTTCATCCTATGAAGGCGTACAGCGCGCGCTCATCGACGCAACTGCGCAGAATGCCAGCTTGCCCGGCAAGGTCGGGCTTACCGTCGATCGGGCCATCATCAAAGCCGATGCCATTCTCTACGATCAGCCCCAGTTGACCGCCGATGTGCAGATGGCCGGCACCCGCATGGGCGAGCTCACCATTGCCGGCGCCCGCGCCACCGTGAATTATCGCAATGGCGCTGGGCAAGCCAAGCTGCTGGTCGAGGGGCGCACGCGCTATCCGTTCCGCGTGGCCGCCAATGCCGTGCTTGAGCCATCGCTATGGCGCATTGCGCTGGATGGGCGCCTGAACGGCATCAACGTCAAAACGCAACGCGCCATGCAGATCATTCCGGGCAAGGATGGCTACACGCTGCGCCCCGCAACGCTCGGCATTGGCGATGGCACGCTCCAGCTAGCGGGTCGCTATGGCAGGGGCATGGCGTTACAAGCGCGCCTGAAGGATGTGAACCTCGCACTCGCCAATCCCTTCGCGCCGGGGCTGGGCCTTGGCGGCATGGCCAATGGCAGCGTGGATTTCACGCAAACGTCAGACAGCGCCTTCCCGAGCGCGGATGCCCGGCTGAAGATCGACGATTTCACCCGCACCAGCCTTGCGGCGGTCTCCGAGCCGGTGGATGTCAACTTCATTGGCCGCCTTGAGCCACAGGGTGGTCGCGCCTCCGCCATCATCCGCAGGCGCGGCGCTGCCATCGGTCGCCTGCAAGTCGGACTGCAACCGCTGCCCGCTGGCACCGGATCATGGACCACTCGTTTGCTCGCCGCGCCGCTCTCCGGTGGCGTGCGGTATAACGGCCCCGCCGATGTCCTGTTCTCGCTGGCCGCCTTGCCGGACCAGAGCCTGAAAGGTCCAATCGGCCTTGCCGCTGATTTCCGTGGCCGAGTGAATGCGCCGCAACTGACCGGCGTCGTGCGGGCCAACACGCTTGTCTATGAGAATGCTCAATATGGCACCCGCCTCACCAACATGGCCGTGCGCGGACGGTTCACCAATGATCGGCTTCAGGTCGAGAGTCTCACTGCGACGGCAGGCGCTGGCACAGTCAGCGCAAGCGGCTTCGTGTCGCTCAACTCCGAGCAAGGCTACCCCATCCAGCTTGGCATCGACATGCAGAACGCCCAGCTTGCGCGTGGGTCGGATCTTGAAGCGCGCGCCACCGGGCAAATCCGCATCGTGAATGGCGCGGGCCAACAGCCCACGATCAGTGGCCGCATCGCACTGCCAGAAACACGCTATCGCATCGTGCGACAAGGCTCTGCCGAGGTTCCAACGCTTACGGGCGTCCGCCGCAAGCCTGCGCTTGGCCGCGAGCGGATCAGCGGCGCGCCAGAACCAATGCAGAGCATCCCCGCCGACTGGCGTCTGGACGTGCAGGTTGTCGCCGAGAACAAGATTTATGTCACCGGCATGGGCATCGAGTCCGAATGGTCGGCCGACATGAAGATTGGCGGCACCAGCGGCGCACCCCGCATCACGGGCGGCATCCGCCTCGTGCGCGGCACGCTCGGCTTTGCGGGTCATTCCTTCGACCTGCAGGAAGGCCGCATCACCTTCAATGGCGGCGACATGACCAACCCCGAACTGCGCATCGTCGCCAGTGGCGATGTGGAGGATGTGACGATCAACATCACCATCACTGGCTCGGCGGGCGATCCGCAGATCGCCTTCAGCTCCGTCCCTGCCCTGCCGCAGGATGAGCTGATGGCCCGCATCCTCTTCGGCAACTCCGTGGGCGAACTCAGCGCCATTCAGGCCGTGCAACTCGCCTCCTCGCTGAACAGCCTGCGCGGCGGCAAGGGCGGCCTCAATCCGCTTGGCGTGCTGCAGTCTGCCAGTGGCATCGATCGGCTGCGCATTCTTGGCGCGGATAAGGATACGGGGCGCGGCACCTCGCTCGCTGTCGGCCAATATATCAGCAATGATATCTATGTTGAGATCGTGACCGATGCGCGGGGCTTCACCGCAACACAGCTTGAGTTGAGCATCACCAAGGCGCTCTCGGTCCTCAGCTCGATGAGCAATTTCGGCGGATCGAGCGTAAATGCGCGTTACCGGAAGGATTATTGATGCGCGCTGCGTCTCTCCTCCTGCTCTGTGCGCTGAGCGCGTGCAATCGCGAGCCGAGCTTTGACGAGCGGTACAATGAGCAATCCGAGAAGATTGGCGCCGCCGCGAACACTATGGCGCTGGAGCTGGGCAATCAGCTCAATGCTTCGGTCGCGGCGGGCAGGCTCGATGCGAGCGCAGATGCCACCCCTTCTCTGAGCAGCCCGATCAACACGCAGTAATTATGGACAAAGATCAACTTATCGAAGACGCAGAACCGGCGTCCCGCACTGAGCTCGAAGCGCTGGCCGACACCGTGCCCGGCTCGGGCGAACATTCGCCACACACCTTCCCGTTGAGCGCCTGGTGGGCGATCATCAAACGCGTCTATGTGATGGTGGGCTTCCACAATCTCAGCTTGCTTGCGGCGGGTGTGGCTTTCTTCTCCTTCCTCGCCTTCGTGCCGCTGATCGGCGCGACGGTGATGTTCTACGGTCTGGTGGGCGATCCCCAAACGGTCGCTGGCAATATCAGCCTTTTGCGCGGCGTCGTCCCGCCTGAAGTGCTGACGATCCTTGAGGATCAGATGCTCGCCATCGTCACCACCAGCAAGGCCGCCAAGGGCTTTGGCCTTGCGATCGCGCTCTTCTTCTCCGTCTATGGCGCCATGCGCGCGGCCACCGCGATGATGGCAGCGCTCAACATCATTTATGAAGAGCATGAGACGCGCAACATTCTGCGCACGACAGGTGTTGCAGCAGCGATCACGGTCGGCATGGTCGGCGTTGGGCTGATCGGCACCATTGCGATATCGGCCTTCACTTATGTGAGCCGCTTCCTTGCGCCATTCCTCGGGAGCACGACGACATTGGTCGTGCAGATCCTCACATGGGTGCTGGCGGGCACGCTCATCAGCGTCACCTTCGCGGTCTTCTTCCGTTACGCGCCGGATCGTCGCGCGGCCAAGTGGCGCTGGCTCTCCGTGGGCTCGGTTCTCTCGACCTTGCTATGGGTCGCCATCACCTTCGGCTTCGGTTTTTACGTCGCCAATCTCACCAATTACAACGCCACCTACGGCTCGCTCGCCACCGTCGTCATCTTCCTGATGTGGCTGTTCCTCTCGGCCTTCGCCGTGCTGATCGGCGCGGAGATCAACAGCGAGATGGAGCGGCAGACGATGGTCGATTCCACCGTGGGGCCGGACCGTCCCTTCGGCATGCGCGGCGCGGTGATGGCCGATAGCGCTGCTGTGGGTGACGCCAGCCGCATCCTGCTGGAAAAGAAGCGGCGGCGGCAAGCGCAGCATGTAGCATATAGGAATGATCGCTCATCGCACTGATCGCGGTGAGTCGGGGAACTCCCGCAGAAGCGCGGCATTGCTAGGCTATACGCATTAACAGGAGACAGACGATGGCGACGCAGACCCCGAGTTCAAACCTACCGGTCGTTCGCCCAGCGGAGGAAAGCCGCAGCACGACTGGCACCAAGATCGCCAAGACCGCCGCTCAGACTGGCAAGCTCGTCTCCAAAGCCAGTGCGAAGGTTGCGCGACCGATTGCACGCACGCTCAAGCAGGAGGAGCCGCGCACGCTCGCCAAGATGCTGATCGCCGCTGCAGCGCCGCGCATAGCAATCGGTGTGCTCAAATTCGCGCTGCGCAATCCGGTCATCGCGGTTGGCGGTGTACTGATTTTCGCCGCTATCTCCCAAATGAACACGGATGATGTTGAAGCCTAGTTGCGTTTCTGCACGGCTTTTACGGCATCGATAAAGATTTGCGCGCTGGCGGGGATTGACCCCCTCGCCCGCCGATACATTGAGAAGCTTCGGTGCAGTTCCAGCGCTGGCACAGGCACGATCATGATTTCGCCCCGCGTCAGTGCATGGGTCAACAAAGGCTCTGGAAGCCAGGCGACAATGTTGCTGCGAGCGACGATTTCGACGACCGTCTCGACAGAATCCGTCTGAAGGCTGCTTTTCGGCGGCTCGAAACCGAGAGATCGGACCAACGCTTCAAACTGTCGGCGAGGTGTCGCATCGCTACGGGGCATCGCCCAACGTGCG
>CAMLFF010000174.1 GCA_946479185.1 uncultured Sphingobium sp. | reverse complement strand
TGCGCTGGCGGGAGGACTTCCGGAGCGCTGGACGATGCTGGTCTGGTTTTTGATCGGCAGCATTGCGATGCGCGGCGCGGGTTGCGTGTATAACGACATTGTGGATCGCGATCTGGACGCGAAGGTCGCGCGCACGGCGAGCCGTCCGATTGCCAGTGGCGCGGTGTCGCTCAAGGCAGGCTGGGCATGGCTGCTGCTGCTGTGCGCCATCGGGCTGATCGTGCTGCTGCAATTGCGCTGGCAGGCGCAGATCGTGGCGCTGGCGAGCCTTGCGCTGGTGGCGGCCTATCCGTTCATGAAGCGCATCACATGGTGGCCGCAGGCATGGCTGGGGCTGGTGTTCACCTGGGCGGCGCTGGTCGGCTGGGTGGAAATCAGCGGGGGCATGAGCCTTGCTGGGCTGCTGCATTACGGCGGCGCCTTCTTCTGGGTGATTGGCTACGATACCATCTATGCGATGCAGGACCGGGAGGATGATGCACTGGTCGGCATCAAATCCAGCGCTTTGGCGATGGGCCAGCATGTGCGAGCGGGCGTGGGGCTTTGCTTCGGCGCAGCGGTGCTGCTCTGGGCCATCGCTTTCTGGCAGATTCAGCCGCATTGGCTTGCGCTTGTGGCTTTGCTGCCGGTGGCGCTGCAATTCCTCTGGCAAGTCGCGACGCTCAAGGAGGATGGGGCCGATCCGCTGGCGAAGTTTCGCTCCAACCGCTTTGCCGGGCTGCTGATGTTCGCGGCCTGCATCGTCGTGGGGACCGCCTGAGATCAGGGTGAACGCGCTGGCGCGACTTTAGCAAAGTCGCTATGCGCCGCGCGATGTTGCACCGCCTTTACCAATGGACGCTGGCCAAGGCCGCGCACCGCCACGCCGAATGGTGGCTGGCGATCGTCTCCTTTCTCGAATCGAGCTTCTTCCCGATTCCGCCGCACCCGCTGCTGGGGTTGATGTGCCTTGCGCGCCCGAACAAGGCGTTGCGCTATGGCGTGATTTGCACGCTGGCCTCGGTTATTGGTGGCCTGTTTGGCTATGCGATCGGCTATTTTCTTTTTGAGGCGGTGGGCGTCAAAATGCTTGCCGCGCTGGGGCTTACGGAGAGCTTCCCCAAGGCGGCCTGCTATCTGCGCGATTATGGGGCGGAGATCATATTGGTGAAGGGCGCGACGCCCATTCCCTTCAAGCTGATCACCATAACGTCCGGTTTTGTCGGCCTCTCGCTGTTCACTTTCATCTGGGCGAGCGTCGTGTCGCGCGCGATGCAGTTCATGCTCGTGGGCGTGCTGTTCTGGAAGTTTGGCGCGCCGATCAAGGTGTATCTGGAGCGCTATCTTGGCTGGATCAGCGCTGGCTTTGCGATCCTCGTGATTGCTGGCGTCTTGCTGGCGGGCGTGCTGAGCGGCGGCAGTGGCAAAGCGGGCGACAAGTGCAGCAATGCGACGATGGAGCAGATCATCGCGCGTTGATGCGGGATGGAAATTGCAACTGTCACGCAAGCGCGCGATAGAGCGCGGGTGGCGAACAATCAGATGATCAATCAGAGCGGCCTCAACCTGCTGCTCACGGAACGACCGGCGCTTGTGGCGCTGGGTGCGGGCGCGCTTTCCGCGACCGGCTTTGCGCCACTGCATCTTTGGCCAGTGATGCTGGCGATGGTGGCGCTGCTCATGCAATTGCTGTGGCTCGCGCCGGATCGTAAGGCGGCGGGCAAGATTGGTTATGCCTTTGGGCTTGGGCATTTCTCGATTGGGCTGAATTGGATTGCCCATGCCTTCACCTTTCAGGATTCGATGCCGCATTGGCTGGGCTATCCCGCCGTGGTGCTGCTCGCCGTCTATCTGGCGCTGTTCCCTGCCATCGCTGGGATGATCGCCTGGACATTGGGCCGCGGGCGGCCGCGATTGTTCGCGCTGTTCCTTGCCTGCGCGTGGATGCTGACGGAATATTTGCGCGGCAGCCTGTTCACCGGCTTTGCCTGGAACCCGCTCGGCGTCATCTGGCTGGGCACAGGCGTGGATCAGCTGGGGACGGCGATTGGCTCTTATGGGCTGAGCCTGCTGGCGGTGCTGGCGAGCGGAGCGATCTGGTGGCTGGCGCATCGGCAATGGCGGCAGGCGCTGGTGGTGCTGTGCGGCTTTGCGGTGCTGGCTGGGATTGGATCGTGGCGCGCCTATCGGGTTGCGGAAGATGTGGCGCCGGTGGCAACCGCGCGGGTGATCCAGCCGAACATCAACCAGAATGAAAAATATGATCCGAACTTGGAAATATTGAACTTCCAGCGCCTCGCGGAACTGAGCCTTGGCGCGCGGAGCGATGCGACCCTGATCTTCTGGCCGGAAGCTGCTGTGCCCGCCGTGCTGGACCTTGAGCCGCGCTGGCGCGGGCGGATAGCCTCGCTGCTGCGCCCGGATGATCTGCTTTTGCTGGGCGGCGACAAATATCGGTTCCGTGAAGAAAACGGCCGGATCGACACAAGCGAACTGGCGGGCGCCAACAACAGCCTGTGGGTGCTCGACGCACATGGCGATCTGCGCGGGCGTTACGACAAGGCGCATCTCGTCCCGTTCGGCGAATATCTGCCGATGCGCATAGTGCTGGAGGCGGTTGGCCTCTCGCGGTTTGTGCCGGGCAGCGTGGATTTCTGGCCGGGGCCGGGGCCTGCAACGCTGGACTTGCCTGCAGCGGACGGGCGCCGCGCGCTGAAGATGGGCGTGCAGATCTGCTATGAGATCGTGTTCTCAGGTCATGTCATCGACCGCGCCAATCGACCCGACTTCATCTTCAATCCCTCCAACGATGCCTGGTTCGGCAGTTGGGGCCCGCCGCAACATCTGGCGCAGGCGCGGTTGCGGGCGATTGAGGAGGGCGTGCCAGTGCTGCGGTCCACACCAACAGGCGTTTCCGCGATTGTGGACGCTGCGGGGCGGATCATCGGCATCGTGCCTGCGGGTGAGGCGGGGGCCTTCGAGGCGCCATTGCCGGGCGCCGTCGCACCCACGCTGTTTGCCCGGGGCGGCAACATCATCCCGCTTGGGCTTGCCTTGCTGATGCTGGTGAGCGGCGTTGCCATCGAGCGGCGCAATCGCTAAGGGGACGACTTAAACATTTCTTTATATCAAGCGCGGCCGGACAGAGCTGCTAGAAGAAAGGCCATGACCCCTATGCGTTCGAGCTATCTCTTTACCTCTGAGTCCGTCTCGGAAGGTCACCCGGACAAAGTGTCCGACCAGATCAGCGATTCGATCGTCGATCTCTTCCTGAGCAAAGATCCCGAGGCGCGCATCGCGTGCGAGACGCTCACGACCACGCAGCTTGTGGTGCTGGCCGGCGAGATTCGCTGCAAGGGCGTGTATGAGAATGGCGAATGGGCGCCGGGCGCGCTCGAGGAAATCGAGACGACGGTGCGCAATACCGTCAAAGAGATTGGCTATGAGCAGGAGGGCTTCCACTGGAAGACACTGCGCTTCGAGAATAATCTCCACGGCCAGTCCGCGCACATCGCGCAGGGCGTGGACGCCAGCGGCAACAAGGATGAAGGCGCAGGCGATCAGGGCATCATGTTCGGCTATGCCGCTAATGATACGCCCGATCTGATGCCAGCGACGCTCTATTACAGCCATAAGATTCTCGAGCAGATGGCCGCTGACCGCCACTCCGGCGCCGCGCCCTTCCTGGAGCCGGACGCCAAAAGCCAGGTCACGTTGCGCTATGAAGGCTCAAAGGCTGTCGCCTGCACCGCGGTTGTCGTTTCGACCCAGCATGGCAAGGGCTATGATGAGGGCGCCAAGGAAGCCGAGCTGCACGCTTATGTGAAGGCGGTTGTGGCGAAGGTCATTCCGGCTGAGATGCTGAGCGACGAGACCGTCTATCACATCAACCCAACGGGCAGCTTCGAGATTGGCGGTCCCGATGGCGATGCGGGCCTGACCGGTCGCAAGATCATTGTGGATACCTACGGCGGTGCAGCGCCGCATGGCGGCGGCGCATTCTCGGGCAAGGACCCGACGAAGGTCGACCGTTCGGCAGCCTATATCACGCGCTATCTGGCGAAGAATATCGTGGCGGCGGGCCTTGCCCAGCGCTGCACCATCCAGCTCGCTTATGCGATTGGCGTCTCCAAGCCGCTCTCGCTCTATGTGGATACGCACGGCACCGGCACGGTTGGCGATGATGCGATCGAAGCCGCCATCGGCAAGATCGAGAAGCTGGGCGGCCTCACGCCACGCGGCATCCGCACGCATCTTGGCCTCAACAAGCCGATCTACAAGAAGACGGCAGCTTATGGCCATTTTGGCCGCACGGCTGAGGGCGACTTCTTCCCATGGGAGCGCACCGATCTGGTTGACGATCTCAAGGCTGCGCTGGGCTGATAGCGGCGCGATTATCCGACGAATTCGATTGCAGAGCAGCGCAGAGTCTTTCGACTTTGCGCTGTTTCTGTGTTCCGCTCCCCGATAGTCTCGGGGCTGCGGCGCTTTGATAAGGGGACGGCGTGAAATGAACAGACTCTTACGGTGCATGCGCGCCTTCGCGCCATTGGGACTGGTGCTGGCCATCACCGGCTGCGTTCAACGCGCCGGGCCAGCCGCCACGTCTCTTCCAGCCGGATCGATCTATGTCGCGATGGGCAGTTCCTTTGCGGCGGGGCCGGGGATCACGGATCTGGCGGAGACGGTGCCGAACCGCTGCCAGCGATCACGGGACAATTATGCGCAGCAACTGGCCCGCAAGCGCGGTCTGACGCTGGTGGATGTGAGTTGCGGCGGAGCAACGACGGGTCATATCCTTGGCCCCTGGAATGCGTTGCCAGCGCAAATCGATGCCGTCACGCCGCAGACGCGACTGGTCACCGTGACGATCGGCGGCAATGATGTGGGCTTCATTGCCACGCTGATGAGTGGATCGTGTCAGGGCGATTTGTCTGCAGCGTCCAAAGTTATGGCTGAGACATGCGAGGCTATGCGCGACTATGCCCGCCGAAATCCGCGCGCCGTGTCTGCTGCAAGCACTGTATCTGGCGAGGCCGCTTGGGTTAAGGTCGAGCAGGGGCTCGAGGAAATTGCCGTTCAGGTCCGGCGACGCGCGCCGCAAGCCCGGCTGATCTTCGTCGATTATATCCGTATTCTGCCGCCCGAGGGCATGTGTGAGGCGGTTCCGCTCTCTGAGAAAGCGGCTAAAGACGCTCGCGCTATCGCATTGCGGCTCGAGGCGCTGACCGCGTCGGTTGCCGCGCGTGCTGGCGCTGCGTTGCTCAAGGCATCGGCCCTTTCACGCGGGCATGATGCCTGCGCCGCCGATCCCTGGGGAACGGGATTGATCAAGCCTGTGGGCGCGGTGCGGTTCGCGCCCTATCATCCAACGCTGGCCGCCATGACGGGCATTGCCGCTGCATTGGACGCGCAGCTGGCCGATTAGCTTGCAGTGCGCGGCCACCTCCCGCCAGTCGCGCACTGCACGATCCCCTCTTTCCATCCTCGCGCAAAATATCTAGGCGCAGCACCATGACAGCGCATAAATCTGGCGATCCCACGACGCTCAAACGCCTTTACGGGCGGCAATCCGGCCACAAGTTGCGGTTGGGGCAGCAGGAGCTGGTCGATGCGCTGCTGCCTGCGATCAGCGTGCCGGAAGAGGGGCCGATCACGGCGGAGCGTCTGTTTGGCGATGCACGGCCGCTGCATTTCGAGATTGGTTTCGGCTCGGGCGAGCATATGGCTTATCGGGCGGACATGCTGCCGGATCATGGCTTCATTGGGTGCGAGCCGTTCCTCAACGGTGTCGTCGGCGCGCTGTGCCATGTGCGCGACCAGCATTTGCCCAACGTGCGGCTGCACATGGGCAATGCGCTTGATGTGCTGGAGCGCGTGCCAGATGGGTCGCTGAGCTTTGTGTATCTGCTCCACCCGGACCCCTGGCCCAAGGCGCGCCATGCCAAGCGGCGGATGATGAACAAGGGGCCGGTGGACATGATCGCCGCCAAGCTCAAGCCCGGCGGCGAGTTCCGCTTTGGCACGGATCATCCAATCTATCTGCGCTGGGCGCTGATGACGATGCGCGGACGGACGGACTTTGACTGGCTATGCGAGACGCCGCAGGATTTTCTTAACCGCCCCGGCGGCTGGCCTGAGACGCGCTATGAAGCCAAGGCCCGCAAGAAGGGGCATGAGGTGTGGTACTTCCGCTACCGGCGGGTGTGACGGCGCCTTAGCACTGCCTCAGCCCGCCAGTTCGGCCTCGGTGCGATGGCACAGCACGATATTCCCGCCCGATAGCCTGCGGAGGGGCGGCGCCGTCATGTCGCATTTGTTGGCAATCGCGACGGGACAACGCGGGAGGAAGCGGCACAGGTCGGGCCGTTCGGAGAGGTGCGCGAAGGGGGCTCTTACTTGCGCGGTTTCGTCGGCCAGCCAGCCCTGACGCAGCTCGGGCACTGAGGAAATCAGCAGGTCTGTATAGGGATGGAAGGGTGGCGCGGCATAGGTTTCGCACAGCCCGGTTTCCACGCGTGTGCCTTTGTAGAGCACCACGATCTCGTCGCAGAGCGCCTTCACGGTCGCGATGTCATGGCTGATGAAGAGATAGGCGACGCCAAGGTCGCGCCGCAGATCGGCCAAAAGATCGAGGATGGCGCCGCGCACGACGGTATCGAGCGCGGAGGTGACTTCATCGCACAGGATGACATCCGGGTCGGCAGCGAGGGCGCGCGCGAAGTTGACGCGCTGCTTCTGCCCGCCGGACAATTCATCGCAGCGGCGGTCGACCACGCTTGCCGGGAGGCGGATGAGATCGAGCAACCGGGCCACGCGGCGCTGCGCATCTGCCCCCTTTGCGCCATGATAGAAACGCAGCACGCGGCCAAGAATGTCGCCCACGCTATGCGCGGGGTTCAGCGCGACATCGGCATTTTGGAACACGATCTGCACACGGCGCAATTGCTCGCGCG
>CAMLFF010000173.1 GCA_946479185.1 uncultured Sphingobium sp. | reverse complement strand
CTTGTTCACGGCTATCGACCGGGCGCTCTCGATGGGCTTGGATACAGTGCTTTGGCGAGGCAAAGGCTCTCACCTAATCTGATTGAAGTCACGCTCGATGCCTATGGATGGACCGGACCTTGGGCGGGACGGCGGGGATTCGACAGTCTGGTGCAGATGAGTTGCGGAGTTGCAGCAGCCGGGATGACTTGGGCGCATCGAGATGTGCCCACACCTCTTCCCGTGCAGGCGCTTGATCATGCGACGGGCTACCTCATGGCCGCAGCGGCGCTCGTCGCACTGAACAAAGCGGCACAGGGCAAGGGCGTAACAACAGCTCGTCTGTCGCTCGCTCGGACTGGCGATCTTCTGGCGCGCTGCAAATCCGATATGGCCAGCACGCAGGGTTTCAGGTTGGAACCTGAAGATATGGCCCCGGAGATCGAGCATACACCTTGGGGTGACGCTCGCCGTTTGCGACCGCAATTTGCTATCGAGGGAACGGCAATAAGATGGGACAGGCCAGCGGGTGATTTGGGAACCGCGCCAGCGCAGTGGCCGACTATTGCCTAAACCCAACCCCCCAAAAAAATTCGCCAGGCGGTCTGTAAGCCGGGTTTTGTCCACCGCCGCCGTATCCCTTGCAAGACGCGCGCACGGATGGGCGACCATTCCTCTAGGACCATGCTCTCGCACGGCCTCAAGCAACCAACCCGGGCGATCTCGGCCGAAACTTGCCTAGCAGGCCCGAAGACCTGCGCGCCGCCCCTATTCGGTCTTGCTCCCGGTGGGGTTTACCTCGCCGTCCGCCGTTGCCGGGGACGCGGTGCGCTCTTACCGCACCCTTTCACTGTTCACGCGGCCGAAGCCCAAGCCCGAGGGCATACGTGACCTGCTCTCTGTTGCACTGTCCCTAATCCCGGCGAACCGGGACCGCCGGACGTTATCCGGCACCGTTGTTTCGTGGAGCCCGGACTTTCCTCGCCGGATGCAAGCATCCGCCGCGGTCGCCCGACCGCCTGGCGAGAGGGGCTATAGGCGCAGGATGGCGCGGCGTCATCCTTTTCGAGCGATCGCCCGGGCAGTGTGCGCTTGGGCGCCCTCAATCATCCCCGCGCGGGCGCGGCAGCAGCAGCGCGAGCAGGATGGCGCGGCATTCGCCATCAATCACGCCATCGATCTGCTCGGGGCGGAAGCGGCGCTGGAAGGCCGTGACCGCAGCCTCCGGCTCGGCAATATCATAGCCGAAGCGCTCCAGCGCGAGCATGAAGCCGCCATCGCTCCAGTGCGGGTCCATCAGGTTGCGCGTGGGGCGCGGCAGGGCGAGGCGCAGGCGGGCCAGCTTGCCCCAGGGGAAGAGCTCGCCCGGATCCTGCTTGCGGGCCGGCGCAATATCGCTGTGGCCCACCACATTGCCGCGCGTGATGCGGTGGCGCTGCATGATATCGTGGATGAGCGGCACGAGCACTTCGATCTGCTTGTCCGGAAAGGCGCGATAGCCCCATTCATGGCCGGGATTGACGATCTCGATGCCGATGCTGGCCGAGTTCACATCGCTGATGCCGCGCCAGAAGGATTGGCCAGCGTGCCAGGCGCGCTTGGCCTCCTCCACCATGCGGACGACATTGCCATCCTCCGTCACCACATAATGGGCGGAAACCTTGCTGTCCGGGTTGGCCATCCAGGCGATGGCGCTCTGCGCATCGGGCATGCCGGTATAGTGCAGCACGAGGAGGGAGACCGGGAGGGCACGTTCATCAAAATTGGGCGAGGGCGTCTCGATCATGCGGAACCTGGGACCACTTTCCTGCGCTCAATAAGAATGTTGCGCTGACCCTACCGCAAGCAGGCGGGCGGCGGAAGCATATCGTTTCGGCACAGACGTTCTGGCAGTCAGGCAGCCTTGGGCAAGCGGCCTGCGACATAGACGCAGCTCATATCCCGGCAATTCGCAAACAGCGCATCCTGGCCAGGCAGCAGCTCGCCCGCGCCCAGCACAAGATAGCTGCCCGCACGGGCGCGCAAGGCCAGCTGATCGCGCGCGCGGGGCCGCAAGCGTTCCGGGAAATAGAAGAGCAGATTGCGGCACAGGATGAGATCGAACACGCCCGGCACGCAGCTTGATGTAAGCAGATTATCGGCGTGGAAGGAGACCATGTTGCGGATCTCGTCCGCAATCTGCCATTCGGTGCCTACGGGCTCGAACCAGCGCAACAGCTCGCCAATCGGCAGGCCGCGCTGCATGTCCATGCGCGAATAGCGACCCTGCTGCGCTGTCATGATTGCGGGTTCGGATATGTCCGTCGCGCGGATGGTCACGCGCCAGCCGCGCAAAATCTCCATGCGGCGCACCATCATCGCCAGCGAATAGGCCTCCTGCCCCGTCGAGCAGCCCGCGCACCAGATGCGCAGCACTTTTTCGCGCGATTGGGCAGCAAGCTGCGGCAGTATTTTCTCCTCCAGATTACGGAACACGCCGATATCGCGGAAGAAGCTGCTCTCATGATTGAGCATCGCGTCGAGCGTTTCGGAGAGCAGCGGCCCCCTCGGCTCGCGCTCCAGCGCCAGCACCAGCGCCTCGAGTGACGCCATATTGCGGGCGCGTAACACGGGCCGCAGCGATGTCTCAATGCGCCAGCGGCGGCTCTCGGTCAGTTCCTGCCCGGTATGGTGGCTAAGCAATGCGCCGAGTTGCTCGACTGCGCGTGACGGCGGTGCGATCATCATGCGCGCAAACCGCTTTGGCGCAGCACCAGATCCGCAATCGCGGCGGGCTGCAGGATGGCGCTGGCGAGCCCTGCCTTCACCACGGATCCCGGCATGCCCCACACGGCGCTCGACTCATGATCCTGCGCCACCAGCCAGCCGCCGCACTCCACAAGGCTGTGCGCCCCGGCAAGCCCATCGCGCCCCATGCCGGAGAGGATGACGCCGCAGGCCGATGCCCCGTAGATGCTGGCCAGTGCCGCAAACATGGGGTCCACTGCGGGATAGCTGCCATGCAGGCAGCGCTGGGTGCTCAGCTGGATGTGGACCTGCCCACGCGCGCTCATGCCAAGCGAAAGATGCGCATGACCGGGCGCGACATAGATCATGCCGGGATGGACCAACATGCCCTGCTCGCCAATCATCACCGGCATGTGCGTCACGCGGCGCAGTTGCTCCGCAAAGAGCGGCTGGAAATTGGCCGGAAGATGCTGGGTGACAAAGAGGGGCGCATTGATCGCTTCCATGCCGGTGATGAGGCTCAGCACGGCGCTGATGCCGCCTGTCGATCCGCCAATGCCGACCGCGCGCACATGATTGCCCACCGGCCGCAGCCGTGCATTGATCTGGTCCGCCATTTGCGGGGCGCGGCTGCGCTCGCCCGAGGGCGCAAGATGGATCAGCCGGTCGATGAGATGGTCTATGAATGGCCTGCTGAAATGGCCAGCGCTCGGCTTGGCGACAGCATCGCTTGCGCCCAGAGCCAATGCCTGCAGCGCGTTATCGCCGCCTTCATGCAGTTTGCCGGAGAGCAGTACGACCTGCGGCACGCCGTCCGCAGCCAGCAGAAGGGGCAGCAGCTGCAGGCCGTTCATGCCGGGCATCTGCATATCGAGCAGCACGAGATCGACCGGGTGATCGGCGATGAAGCGCAGGGCCTGCTCGCCATTGGATACGGCGCCAGCGACCTTGAAACGGCCATCGTCAGCCAGCGCTCTTGATAATATCCGACGTACGACCACCGAATCATCGACGATCAGCACCTCAATCCGGCGTACTGCGCAAGCGCTGTCATCGCTAAAGCCGGATGCGAGGGTGTGCATCATGGGTCGCCCGGCGTCCTTAGAGCACGCCTACGATTTGCAATTTGCTTTCCAGCGTATCGCGGTCGAACGGCTTCATCACATATTCGTCAGCCCCCGCATCCACAGCCGCGCGAATATGGTCGACGCCATTTTCCGTCGTGCAGAAGATGACTTTCGGCGGTCGAACGAGGTTGAGGAGCGACAATTCCTTGAGGAAATCGAGGCCGCTCATGATCGGCATGTTCCAGTCGAGCAGCACGACATCGGGCATATGCGTGTCGCACATCTCCAGCGCTTCCCGCCCATCGGAGGCTTCCTGAACGTTGAGACTGAGCGATTCGAGGATGTGCCGGGCGACCCTTCGGATCACCCTGGAATCATCGACGACGAGGCAGTTCGGCATTGTTTGCAACCTTGTTGAGCGGCTTTGAGCTGAACTTACTGAGAAGATGTGAGATTTTTGTAAATGATCAGGCGGCCTGAGTTGCAGGCGCCGCAGTGGCGATGAAATCCACCAATGTGAGCAGCAAATGACTGCGGCTATCCAGCTCGACAAGGCCGGATGTGAAGGGCGCCCAGTGCGGATCGATCCGCCCGCGAACGGGCTGTACGCCGTCTGACGCCCGACAAATGTCACTCACCGAATCGATGAGGAAGCCATAGCTATGCGCGCCAACGTCCGCGACGATGGCGAGTGCCGCGGGCCGGACTTGCGGGCCTGCGCCAAAAACCCGCGCTTCCATGTCGATCACCGTGAGCACCCGGCTGCGGAGTGAGGCGAGGCCGCAGACATGGCGGGGCATGAGCGGCACGGGAATGACCTCCTGCAGCCGCACCACGGCCTCCACTTCCGACGCGTGCACCGCAATGGGTGTGCCGGCGATATTGGCGAAGAGGATGAGATCTTTGTTCATCGCCGTCATCCCGCCTTTCGGACGGATTGATTGATGGCCGCCATCAGCCGCTCGCGGTCATAGCGATAGATGGACAGCACATTGTCTTCATAGGTCGGGCCGGGATCGGTCGTCTCATCGCGCAGGGCGATGACGGTCACGTCGGGCGCCGCCGCGACAAGCTGGTCCTCGCTGCACAATATCACGTCCGGCGCGGTATCGACCTGCAGGCCAAAGCTCACATCATGCCCGGCCTGAACGAGCAGGGGCGCGAGAATGTTGCGCATCCAGACATTGTCGAAATCTGAAATGAGGCAGCGAACAGCGCGCTGCGGCTTTGCGTCAATCTGCTGCCAGTCGAGCGCCTGCGCAAACAGAGCGAACGGATCGATCATCTCGAGCTGGCCTGCGCCGACCATCACAAGCCCGGCTATGCAACCCGAGGCGAGCGAAACGTCAAGTCTGGCGGGCACCTCGATAATGTCCAGCACCTCTTCGATGAGGTAGCAGATCTGCACCTCGCCATTATGCAGGCGGAGCGACTTGAAGCTGGCGGCGGCGTTGTTGGTGTCCATGTTGAAAGCGGGCAGCAGCCGGTCGTCGATGCGGACGAAGGCGCGGCCATTGCTGATGACGATCTGATGGGCTGCCAGATCCTCGACCCGGTCGACGATGCGCAGGGGCAGCAGACGGTGCTCGCCATCCGCCTCGCGAAAAAGGATCGCCTGCACCATCTCGATGCGTGGTGCAGGTTTGGCCGCTGCGGAGGCAATATGCACATCGGCATCGCGCAGCGGCAGCTCCGCGACCTGCGCCAGTCCAGCAGCGTCGAGCAGCAGCATCGGCTGGCCATTGTCCGGCAGGGTCATGCCCGCAAACAACCCGGCAGCCGCAATCACCGGCGATGCGGGGCGAATCACCAGCTCTTCATTGCTCTCCACCGACTCGACGCCGAGCACATAGGGGTTACCCGCCGACGAGCGGATCACCATCAGCGTGCGAGGCGACGCGCGCCTGCCCTTGGGGCGCGCAAGCTTGAGCACATCTTCCAGTTCGACGACCGAATGGCGCTCTCCGCGAATCGTGGCGATCCGCGCGCCGCCAATCTCTTCGAGCGAGACCATCGCGCTATCTTCATGCAGCAACTCGACGACATTGCCGCGCGGCATCGCAAAGAACAGAGCGCCGCAGCGGATGATGAGGCCGGGAATGATGGTGAGCGTGAGCGGCACACGCATGATGATCGTGGTGCCTTCGCCGGGCACGCTCGCAACATCGATCACGCCGCCGATCTGCTCGACATTGGCGCGCACCACATCCATGCCGACCCCGCGACCGGAAATGGATGTGACCTGCTCGGCCGTGGTGAGGCCGGGGTGGAAAACGAGGCTGAGTTTCTGCGCATCGGTCAGGCTGATGGCATCGGTCGCGCTGAACAGGCCCGTGGCGACGGCCTTGTCCACCAGCCGCGCCGTGTCGATACCGCGCCCGTCGTCGCCCACTTCGATGACGATCTGATTGCCGGACTGGCGCGCGACGACTCGCAGCGTGCCAGCCTCCGCCTTGCCCTGGGCGAGCCGGTCGGCTGGCTGCTCGATGCCATGGTCCAGTGCGTTGCGCACGATATGCGTGAGCGGATCGACGACCATCTCGATCATTTCGCGATCCATCTCGACGTCGCCGCCATCAAGATCGAGCAGCACCTTCTTGCCGAGGTCCCGCGTCAGATCGCGCACCATGCGGGGAATGGCGGCATAGAGCCGGTCGACGCGCTGCATGCGGGTCTTGCTGATCATGTCGCGCAGTTCTGCGACATTGGCGGAAAGTCGCTCGAAACTGCCTTCCAGCTCCGCGCTGGCGCCATGATCGCGCATTTTGCGGCCCAGATCGTTCCGGGCGAGTACCATATCGGACACGCCATTCATCAGCTTGTCGATCAGGGCAAGCGGTAGCCGGATCGTGCGTGGCGCGCGCTCTCGCACAACCGTGGTGGGAGCTTTGGGCGCGGGTTCGGGGCATGTGAACATGTCCGCTGGCATTGCGGGAACGGGGGCGGGGGCCGGTGCAGGATCGTCGTGTGCAATCACCGGGAGCGGATCGAAAATTTCGAACCCGCCGGAGCGAATGCGCAGCGCGTCGAGCAGGACATCATCCAGCGCCTCTGGAATCTCGTCCTCGTTATCGACACTGCGCGCGAGTGCGCCGATGCGGTCCATTACCGCCAGAACGGCGCTGATCGTGTTCGGATTGGCGCTGCGATCCCCCTTGCGGATGTCCGCCAGCACTTCCTCGGCGGCGTGGGCCAGCCGCTCGAACCGGGGCAGATTAAGGAAACC
>CAMLFF010000172.1 GCA_946479185.1 uncultured Sphingobium sp. | reverse complement strand
TCACCGTAGAGAAGGACGAGTTCCTCGTCGCCCTACCGCAAGGTGGCCGCCTGCTGGGCATGGACTTGGGCTCGCAGACCATCGGCCTCGCGCTGTGCGACGCAGGCTGGAGCATCGCCAGCCCCGCCCACACCCACAAGCGCGGCAAATTCACCAAGGATAAGGATGTGCTGGCCGATTTCTGCCGTCAGCAATCGGTAAAAGGCCTCGTCATCGGCCTGCCGCTCAACATGGATGGCAGCGAAAGCCCCCGCAGCCAGGCCTCGCGCGCTTTTGCCCGCAACATCGCCATATTGGAGCTGCCGATTTTGCTCTGGGACGAGCGCTGGTCCACCGTCGCCGCCGAGCGCGCCATGATCGCGCAGGACATGAGCCGCGCCAAACGCGCTGAAAAGATCGATGCCCACGCCGCTGCGCTGATCCTGCAGGCTGCGATTGATAGACTGAGCTATCAGTGACGCAGCTCCCACATCTCGCCATCATCTGGATCATCGCCATCAACCTGATCGCCTTTGCAGCGTTCGGGATCGACAAGCAGCGCGCGCGCAATGGCGAGCGGCGCATATCGGAGCGCGCCTTGCTCACGCTCGCAGCGCTGGGCGGCACGATTGGCGCCTGGCTCGGGCGGCGGGTGTTCCGCCACAAGACGCGCAAGGAGGATTTCTCCAAAATGCTCTTCATCATTGCCGCCGCGCAAGCCGCGATGATCATCTTCTTCGATATCAGCGCTTGAGTATCGCTCCTCCCCTGATTATCGGAGAGCTTTAATGACATCGACACCAAATCCAGCGACCGGCCTCATCGGCAGGGCCAATTTTCCGCATCGGCATCTGGTCGGCATTGCCAACCTCGCGCCGCATGAAATCCGCTTTCTGCTCGATGAAGCCGAGCAATGGGCCTCGCTCAACCGGGCGAGCAGCCGCAAGCATGATGGCCGCCTCGCTGGCCTCACCCAGATGAACGCTTTCTTTGAGGCGAGCACCCGTACGCTGCTCTCCTTCGAGGTCGCCGGAAAGCGCCTCGGTGCGGATGTGGTGAACATGCATGCCGCCCAATCGAGTGTGAAGAAGGGCGAGACGCTCATCGACACAGCCATGACGCTCAATTCCATGCGCGCCGACGTGATCGTCATCCGCCACATGAGCTCGGGCGCAGTCCAGCTGATTGCTGACAAGGTCGATTGCCCGGTGCTCAACGCCGGCGACGGTCGCCACGAGCACCCGACGCAGGCGCTGCTCGACGCCCTCACCATCCGCCGCCGCAAGGGCAGTTTTGAGGGGCTGATCGTCACGATTTGCGGAGACATTCTCCACAGCCGCGTCGCCCGGTCCAACATGCTCTGCCTCACCGCTTTGGGCGCTCAAGTGCGCGTGTGTGCGCCACCCACGCTGATGCCGCCCGCCGTGGAGCGCTACCGCGTGACGCCCTTCCATGATTTCAACAAGGCGCTCGATGGCGCTGATGTGGTGATGATGCTGCGCCTGCAGAATGAGCGCATGGATGGCGGCTTCATCCCCTCCCCGCGCGAATATAATGCGCTGTACGGCCTCACGCCCGAGCGGCTCAAACATGCGAAAGATGATGCCATCGTGATGCACCCCGGCCCGATGAACCGCGGCATCGAGATTATGAGCAGCATTGCGGATGACCCTGTGCGCTCGACCATCACCGAGCAGGTGGAAATGGGTGTGGCGGTCCGCATGGCCTGCCTTGATGTGCTGACCCGTCAAGATCGGGGGATTGCCGGATGGGCCTGATCGCAATCGTCAATGGCCGCCTGTGCGACCCGGCTGCGAACGTGCTCTCGCAAGGCGCTGTGCTGATCGAGGATGATCGCATCAAGGCCGTCGGCGTCACCGATCTGCCAGCGGACATCGAGACGATCGACGCGAAAAACATGCTGGTCGCGCCCGGCATCATCGATCTTGGCGTGTTCAAGACGGACAAGCCTGCCTTCCATTTCTCGGGAATCACCCGCGCCGCGCTGATGCCCGATCAAAAGCCGGTTCTCGATGACCCCGGCTTGATTCAACATGCCGCCCGCGCTGGAAAACCGGACTTCTGGGTGCATCCGCTTGGCGCAGCCACACGCGGCCTCGCCGGGCTAGAAATGGCCGAGATGGCGCTCATGAAATCCGCCGGAGCCCGCGCCATCGCAACCGGACGCGGCTGGATCGCAGACTCGGGCGTGATGCTGCGCGTCCTGCGCTATGCCGCTGCGCTCGATCTGGTCCTGGTCACCCATGCCGAGGATGGCGGGCTTGACGCCAATGCCGTGGCCACCGATGGCGAAACCGCCTCCCGCCTCGGCCTTTCCAGCGCCCCGGCCTGCGCCGAGAGCATCGCCATCGCGCGAGACATCGCTCTGGCACGGGAGGCCCGTGCAAAGCTCCACATCCGCCTCGTCACCACAGGCGCTGGGTTCGATCTGGTGCGCGCCGCCAAGGCCGAAGGCCTGCCCGTCACCTGCGGGGTCAGCCCATCCTATCTGTTCCTGAACGACGCCGCGATCAGCGACTTCCGCACCTTTGCGCGCCTTTCACCGCCGCTGCGCGATGAGCGCGACCGGCTCGCCGCCATAGCCGCCGTCGCTGATGGCACCGTCGATGTGCTGTGCTCCGGCCATGATCCACGCGGCCCCGAGGACAAACGGCTCCCCTTCGCCGATGCAGAACCGGGCATTGCGGGCGCCGAGACCTTGCTGCCCCTCGCGCTCAATCTGGTGCGGGAAGGCAAGATCAGCGAGAACCGCATGATGGCCCTGCTCGCCGCGAACCCCGCTGCGATCCTCGGCCTAGATGCAGGCCGCCTCACCGCAGGCGCGCCAGCAGACCTGATCCTCATCGACCCCGATGTGCCGTGGATCGTCGACTCAGCGAAAATGGCGGCCGCGGCAGGCAACACGCCGTTTGACCGGCTACCCGTTCAGGGCCGCGCGCGCATGATCATGAAGGGCGGCATTATCCGCTAATTACGCCTAGCGCGCAGCGATCAGCTGGCGTGGTCGACCCGACGCGGCCTTTGGCGCGCTCTCGGCCATGCGCACAGGGCCGCCAACATCACGCCGCACGAAGCAATCCTGCCCCTTGCTCTTGAGCGACTTGCACAAGGCACTGGCCTGCGCATGGTCGGCAAAGCCGCGCACCGCGAGGCGGTGGAAGGTCCGCCCATCCAGCGCAAGCACATTATAGGTCTCATCAAACATGCTGAGCGATGGCCAAGCGCGCCTGATCATCTGCCACTTATCTTTGGCGACCGTCGCACTGTTGAACGCCCCAAGCTGCACGGCCCAATCACTTTTTCGGCTCATTACAGGTGTGACATTGAGCGATGCGGTTTGCACCATTTTATGAGTCAGTGGCTGGCTTTGCTCGGCCCGCGTCTGGTGCAATGCGCTATGGACGGCGTTTCGCATGGGATCGCCAAGCAACGGCGCCTTTGCAAAGTCCATTGGCGCGACTGCAGCCTGTTTCTCAGCGCGAGGCTCCGCCTGAACAACTGGGGGAATCTGCAATTGCGGCGGCGCAATCAGCGCTGCGACCGGCTTAGCGACGCTTTGCGTTTCCTGCGCCTCATCCACAATGTAATCCTGCGCAGCGGCGACTTTGGCGGGCATCGCAGCATCAAGCGCCAGATGCACCGGCATTCCAGCATCGTCGGCACGCGGCGCAATACCAATCAAGGCGACCACACGCTGCTGCGGATTGTTCACAACGCCAAGCTGCGACCATTGTGCGATACGCCGGTCGGCGGCCTTGGCTGTCAGATCCTGCCCAGCAACAAGCCGCGCCTGCCCCCAGGCACCGCCCAAGGCGAGCGCATAAGCCAAGTTCTGGCGCGTCTGGGCCGTCGCATCAGGCATTTTCACGGCTTCGAGCAAGGCGCGGACGCCCTCTTGCGGCTCGTTCGCCATCGCCATGGCTAAGCCATAATCCGCGGCGGGCAGATGCTCGCGTTGCTCCAGCAGCAGTTCGCGAGCGGCACTCACATCGCCCTGCCCGATAGCGCACAGCGCGAGGCTGACGATCGTGCGCGGCTCGACATTGCCGAGTGTGATCGCGTTGGTGAATGCGGTCCGCGCAGAGGCAAAACGCCCATTCGCGAAATAGGCGCGGCCAAGCAAAGCGCGAGCCGCAGCATCGCTCGGCGTCGCTGCAACCAGCCGTTCGGCATGCATCAATGCGCCTGCAAAATCCTTTTTCGCTAACGCAGCTTCAACGTGGGAAGCAGCCGTGTCGCTCGCACTGATCGAGGCCCGCGGCGCCATATGCGTGTTCGCGCAGCCGACCATCGCCATGCTGAGCAAGGCGACTGACGCCAGCTTGAGCGTCATGGTCTTTCTCATGATCCGGCATCCGCTTCAGATTTGACGTCTGCCGCACCAGATTTCACCTGCTCGGCGAGCGCTCTCACTTTCTCGCTCCCGGCAATCAGCCCATCCAGCGCCTCAACCAGCAGTTGCTGCGCCGAGCGCTTGGAAACCGCGCTCAGCAACCGGAGCCCCAAACGCCGATCTGGATCAAGCCGCAACGTGAACGCCGCTTTGCGCGCCACGGCGGCAAGGCTTGCTGGCTGAGCGCGCTTGGGCTTTTTGGTCTCCGCCAGCCTTATGCTCATCTGCTCGGCAAGCGACTGCAATTGCTGCTTGGCGGGAGATACCGGCGCGGCATCCGAGCCATTCTCAATGCGTCCGGGGGCAATCGGCACAGGCACGGCTGCGGGCGCGGTAGGCTGCGCATCGCCCATATCATTCCAGCCGAGATCATCGCTCTGGGGCTCGGCGGTGACGCCGGTCGGGAAGCTAATCTGTACACCGCCCAATGTCGGCCTGCGCATTGCGGGCCTTGCCCCGCCACGGCGCGCAAGCAGGCTGCCCGTCAGCGATGCTGCCGGTCTTGGATCAGCCAATGGATTATCCGCGCGGCTCATGAGCCCATCACCCGCCGCCCGAAGCCGCTGGCCTGACGTGTCATAGCCGCAGCAACGGCATGGGTTGGCGAAAAGACGGTGCGACGGAAATTGCGCTCCAGCCGATCCGCCACATAGGTCCAAAGCTGCTCGATTTCCTGCGCAGACCGGCCCTTTGGCGCAAAGTCCATCACGGTGCGGCCGTCAATCATGGACGAGGCGAAATCGACGCGATGGTGGACGGTGACGGGAGCAACCGTTCCATGCTGGGAAAGCGCGATGGCGGCTTCCGATGTGATGCGCGCCTTGGCGGTCGCGGCATTCACCACGAAGATCAACGGCTTGCCCGCCCGTTCGCACAAATCCACCGTCGCCCCAACGGCGCGCAAGTCATGCGGGCTGGGGCGCGTGGGGACCACGATCAGCTCGGCAACGCTGATGACGCTCTGGATCGCCATCGTGATCGCGGGCGGCGTATCGATCATGGCCAGCTTAAAGCCTTGCTGGCGCAACGTCTCAAGATCGCTGGCGAGGCGCGCAACAGTCGTCTGCGCGAAGGCGGGATATTCATCATCCCGCTCATTCCACCAATCGGAGAGCGAACCTTGGGGATCGATATCGATGAGAACGACCGGCCCTGCTCCGGCGCGCTGCGCCTGAACAGCGAGATGGCCTGAGAGCGTCGTTTTACCCGAACCGCCCTTTTGAGATGCCAGTGCCAATATTCTCACGAATAACCCCCAGTCGATCATCTAATCGCTCGGAGGATCGCATGGCGCGCCCTAAAATTCAGTTAAACGGCCCGTCGCGCTCAGCCTGTCACCCAGTCACGCCGGGCGATGCCCAGCGCATGCAGCAGCGTGCTCAGATCACCCCGGTCGATGGCCGCATCGGCGGCTGCTCGCGTCTTGGGCTTGGCGTGATAGGCAATGCCGAGGCCAGAAGCCTGGATCATAGGAATATCATTGGCGCCATCACCAATCGCCACCGTCTGGGCGATTGCCAGTCCATCGCGCTCGACAGCGCCCAGCAACTCGCTCTGCTTGCGCGCGGCATCGACGATCGGCACGCCCACCGTACCCGCCAACGCGCCGCCCTCAATATGCAGCGTATTTGCGATCGCCCGATCAAAGCCGATCTCCGCCGCGACAGGCTCGGCAAACGGAACAAATCCACCCGACACCAAAATCGTGCGCGCGCCCCGCGCTTTGAGCGTCCGCACCAGCGCTTTAGCGCCGGGCATCAATTGCACCCGCTCCTCGCGGCAACGGTCGATCATCTTGGCGTCCAGACCCTTAAGCAGCGCCACCCGGCCCGTGAGCGCCTGCGCGAAATCAAGCTCGCCCCGCATCGCCCGCTCGGTCACGGCGGCAATCTCGTCCTTGAGCCCGGCATAATCTGCCAGCTCATCGATGCACTCCACGGTAATCATCGTCGAATCCATGTCCGCAATGAACAGGCGGCAATCACGGTTCGCCCGCGCCAGCACGAAAATATCCGCCGACATCCCGAGCGTATCCAGCGCAGCCCGCGCCTCAACGCGATCACCCTCGAACGGCAGGTCCACCGCTTCGCCAGCGTCGATCCAGCTGGGCGCGCCAACATCAAGGCCCGCTTGCGCCAGCGCATCGCGCGCCGCATCAACGTCCCCCTGCCCAAGTCCGTCATGCGCGACTAAGGTCGCAATCATGCCAAGCTCTTCTATATTGCCGCCAACCATGTCCGATCCCGCTTCCTTGTTCCGTGCAAGCGACGCAGTGCGCCCGCCGGTCGCGCTTATTGCTGGGCCGACCGCCTGCGGCAAGAGCGCAGTGGCCCTCAAGCTCGCGGAAAAGAGCGGCGGCATCATCATCAATGCCGATGCGAGCCAGGTTTATGCCGATCTGCAGGTGCTCACGGCCCGCCCGCCTGAAGAGGAAACATGCCAGGCGCCGCACCGGATGTTCGGGCATGTCGATGGCATGGAGAATTATTCCGCCGCACGCTGGGCGAAGGAAGCGCGGGTGGAGATCGAGGCTGCCCATGCGCAGGGCAAGCCCGCCATCCTCGTGGGCGGCACCGGTCTCTACCTCGACACGCTGCTGCGCGGCATCGCTCCTATTCCAGATATTGACACTGCGATCCGCGATAAGGTCCGCGCGATGCCGGTAGCAGAGAGCTACGCCGCGCTTGCTCACGAAGACCCGGTCGCCGCCGCCCGCCTCAACGCTGCTGACACCTCTCGCGTGGCG
>CAMLFF010000171.1 GCA_946479185.1 uncultured Sphingobium sp. | reverse complement strand
GAGCTGTCGCTGGCGATCATCTGGTTCACCGATCGACGCCGGGCTAAAGAGCAGGCCCTGGTTGAAGCGGAATGAGGAATGGCGGATATGGCCGTCCAACTTCAGGTTGCAGCCGCCCGCATATCTCCTTGCTTGCTCCCCGCGCACCGGCAATCTAGGCCTGCAGCTATGACCGTTCATCCAAATACTCTCTCGCTGATCGGCAACACGCCGCTCGTGCGGCTGGCTGGCCCCTCGCAAGCGAGTGGCGCCGAAATCTATGGCAAGTGCGAGTTCATGAATCCTGGCGCGTCCGTGAAGGATCGCGCTGCCTTGTTCATTGTGCAGGATGCCGAGGAACGCGGGCTTTTGAAGCCGGGCGGCACGATCGTTGAGGGCACGGCGGGCAATACCGGCATCGGGCTCGCGCTTGTGGCGAACGCCAAGGGCTACAAGACCATCATCGTCATGCCCGAGACCCAGAGCCGCGAGAAGATGGATACGTTGCGCGCATTGGGTGCCGAGTTGGTGCTGGTGCCTGCCGCGCCTTACTCAAATCCCGGCCACTTCGTACACACCTCGCGCCGTCTGGCGGAAGAGACGCCCAACGCGATCTGGGCCAATCAGTTCGATAACATCGCCAACCGCAAGGCCCATATAGTGGGCACGTCGCAGGAAATCTGGGCGCAGATGGATGGCAAGCTGGATGGCTTCACTTGCGCCGCTGGAACCGGCGGAACGCTGGCGGGTGTTGGGCTCGGCCTCAAGGAGAAGAGCGAGGCGGTCACGATCGCACTCTCCGATCCGCATGGCGCGGCGCTCTACAATTATTACGCGCATGGCGAGCTCAAGAGCGAAGGTTCATCGGTTGCTGAGGGCATCGGGCAGGGGCGCATCACCGCCAATCTGGATGGCGCGCCGATCGACACGCAATTCCGCATATCCGATGAAGCCGGGATGCACTGGGTCGAGCAATTGATGGGCGAGGGTCTTTGCGTTGGGCTCTCCACGGGCATCAATGTGGCAGGCGCTGTCGAGCTAGGCAAAGCGCTCGGACCGGGCAGCCGCATCGTGACGATCCTGTGCGACACGGGCCTGCGCTACCTTTCCACGCTCTACAATCGTGACTGGTTGGTTAGCAAAGGGTTGACGCCATTTCCCTGGCTGGCAGAATGAGCACAAGTGGACAGAGCGGCGCGGGGGTGCCGGTCGTCCCGAGTGGAGATGGAAGCATGGCGCCAAAGAACCAGTTGCGCGCGCACCGTGAAGAATTGCAGCGCGTGCAGATCGGTCTCGTCGGTCTGGCAGGCGTGCTGCTGATCGTGACGCTCGCGAACATCGTGGTGGATTCGGCGCGGCGCGACAATGCTTCTGAGACGGTCAGCGCTGAAGGCGCGGCAATCAACGATGGCGTGCTCGGCAGCAATATGGCGGGCTTGCCTAAAACGGCGGGCAATGAGCCACTGGCTGATCTGGGCGTGACGCCAACGACCGAGGGCTCAGCAACGCCAGTGCTGCCATCGCCCGTACCGGATCTGGAGCCCGATCCGCAGTTGCGCCAGCGCATGGATCAGGACCCGCAGCAGTCCCAAACTACACCCTGATTTTCGCATGAGCATGAGCGGTTGATGACGCGGGGGCTGGGCGGCCTGCTGCTTTCGTTCATCGCCGCAGGTGGCGCGCTCCTGCTGGGATTGGCCGGAGCAACCCTCCGCACGGGCAGGCTCGATCCGCTCGAATGGCTTTTCCCTGCGATGTTCGCCTTGGCTGGCCTGATGCTGCTGGCGGGGCGTGGCGGGCAGGCGATTTCATGGGTGCGGTTGGGAACGATTTGGGCTGTCGTCACCCTCCCGCCGCTGCTTTTCATTAGCTGGGCAAGCATCCGCGCGCCGGTTGCAGGCATGATTTTGTTGGCTGGCTCGCTGGCCCTGGCAGCCGTTGGGCTGCGCGTGAGTCACCGCTTCAGTCTGGCCAAGCGGTTCGCCGTCGCGAGCGCGATGATCGTGGCGGCGCTGCTGATCCCGCGACTTGTAGACGATGGACTGCGCGATCGTGCTGCGCCGGATGCGCCGCGCCCAACCGTTGCGGTGGTTTCAGCCCTTCCGTTGCAGGGGGTGCCGATGGGGGCCACGCAGGGATTGCCCGCGGCGGAGTCGATTGGTTTGCGCTCGCCGATTTGGGCGGTGTTGGAAGAGCTGGTCGATCTGCGCGCGCTGGATGCTGTGGATGACAAGGCGCTGGCGGGGGTAGACCGCATCCTGCTCGCCCAGCCGCGTGCACTGACGCCGGTAGAACTTGTGGTGCTGGATGCATGGGTGCGCGGGGGCGGGGAGGCCGTGATCCTGAGCGATCCGCTGCTGCAATGGCCCGATCCGCGACCCTTGGCTCATCCGATGCGCGCGCCGCTCACCAGCCTGCTCGATCCGTTGCTGACCCATTGGGGGCTGAGACTGGAAGCGGCCGAAATTTCGGTCGGGGACGAGTCGGTGCGGCGCCGCGCAATGGCTTCGGGCGCGATGGTGCAACTGGCCGCAGCGTCGCGCTTCACCAAAATCGGCAACAGCGGGTCGTGCATGTTGAGCGACGAAGGCTTGATCGCCACGTGCCGGATCGGCGCTGGCCGCGCGCGGCTGATGGCGGATGCCGACTGGATCAACGACGCATATTGGACGCTTTCGCCCGAGCAGCCAAGCCGTCAACGGGCTGAAACAAGCGACGCGGTTGACATGTTGGTGGCGTGGCTGCGCGGAGAAGAGGTGGTGACCGGCCGCTGGACGACATGGGTATCGAGCGAGGGCGCCGTGATCGCCGGGCTGCGCGCGGCGCTCATTTTGATTCTCCTGCTCGCCCTTGGAGACCTGGTGTTGGCCCGCCGTCCCAGCCTTTCCCAACGCCGTCGCGAAATAAACATAGATCAAAATGGGAACATAAATAAAACATCGCGAGAGAAGGGGTAGCTTTCCCAAAGATTCCCCACTTCATCCCACTTCTGCCAAGAATTTCCCTTTTCTCTCCGCGCGCATGCTGTTAACACTCCGCGCATAGGGGCACTCGTATCTTCGCGAGTCTTTCAGCCGGTAAAACAACTGTTTTTCCGGGGCGAAGAAGCTGTGCCCCGGGGCAGGAGTCCAAAGGGTGTCATCGGCTTACTTCATGGGCAACGGAGCCAGCGCCCTGGATGGCAAGGGGCGCTTCGCGCTGCCCGTGTCATTCCGCTCCGTTCTCAATGAACATAGCAATGAGCCCGGCACGCTGCTCGTTCGGGCCGATCCCGAGCGCAAATATGTGACGCTTTTCGGCAGCAAACAGCTCGATTTCTTTCAGAACAAGTTCGATGAGGCCGCCCGCGTTGCCCTTACGCGTGGCGAAGACTTCGATGCCGAGCAGGCCGATGCGAACTTCTGGAGCACGATCAAGACGGTTACCATCGACTCTGGCGGCAGGTTCACCCTGCCGCCAGCTTTTCGCCGTCTTTACGGGATCACCGATGGCCTCTTCATCGTGGGCGGCGGTCGACTGGTTCAACTATGGAGCCCCGAGCGCTTCCTTGCCGAGAACAGCGGCAACCTACTCGCCGTCGAGGAATGCGAGACCTTCCTTGAAGATTTAACTGCTAAGCGGGAGGGCCGGGCGTGAGCGCTGTTCTCCCCACGCGCCCGCCGGCCGAGCTGCACCGCCCCGTGCTGCTTGACGAAGTGCTGGATGCCCTCGCCATTGCCCCTGGTGAGACGCATGTCGACGGCACTTTCGGTGCCGGCGGGTATAGTATTGCGATGGCCGGGCGCGGCGCGCATGTGATCGCGATCGATCAGGACCCCGATGCGATTGCAGAGGGCCAGCCGGTCGTGGATGCGAGCGACGGCGCGATCACGCTGCTGACTGGCAATTTCGGCCATATGGATGCGCTGCTGGCGGAAGCCGACATTGAGATGGTGGACGGCGTGACGCTGGATATCGGCGTGTCTTCCATGCAGCTGGATCGTGCGCGGCGCGGTTTTGCCTTCCGCTTTCCTGACGCGCCTCTAGACATGCGGATGAGCCAGGCGGGCGAGACGGCGGCTGAGTTCCTCAATCGCGTTGATGAAACCGAGCTGGCCGACATCCTGTATAATTATGGCGATGAGCGCCAGTCTCGCCGCGTTGCGCGCGTGATCGTCGGCTCGCGCCCGCTGGCGACGACGGGCGATCTCGTCGGCGCGGTGCATCGCGCGATTGGCCGCAAGCCCGGCGACAAGACCGATCCTGCGACCAAGACGTTTCAGGCGATCCGCATTCACATCAACGGTGAGCTGGATGCGCTGGAGCGTGGGCTCGACGCTGCCGAAGCCGTGCTGCGCCCCGGCGGTCGGCTCGTGGTGGTGACGTTCCACAGTCTTGAAGACCGGATCGTGAAGAATTTCATGCGCACGCGCAGCGGTCAGGATGCCGGTGGCTCGCGCCATCGCCCCGACGCGCGGCCAACGCTCGCGCCAACCTTTCACAAGCCAGCCCGCGCCGTCCGCCCCGGCGACGCGGAGCTTGCCGTCAATCCTCGTGCCCGTTCGGCCACTCTGCGCTGTGCCGTGCGGAACGATGAACCTGCCTTGAGTAACCGTGTGGGAGCACGCTCATGATCGCTATCAAACGTCTGCAAAGCATCATGTGGATATTGGTCGTCGCGATGGGCGCGCTGGCCGCTTATCTCATCAGTCTTCAGGTCGCGACCGAGCGCAATGCCGTGCGGCACATGATCGACCAGATCCGCTGGACGCGGGCCGACATTCGCTATCTCGAAGCGGAGTTTGGTGCGCGTGGCAGCATGCGCCAGCTGGCGGCATGGAATACGAGCGATCTGCGCCTCTATGTGCCCGGCCCCGGCCAATATCTCCCCAATGAGCGCGCGCTGGCTAATCTTGACCGGATGGCGCCGGTTGAGGGTTCCTTCGCGCCGCCGCCAGTGATGACCGCGATGGCGAGCCGCCCGGCAGCGCCGGCGAGTGATGCGGCTGTGACGCAGGAGCCGAGCAGCGCTGCATCGTCAGAATTTTCGCTGATCCGCACGGCATCTGCATCCGAGCCCAAGCAGGCGCCGGTTGTGAAGGCGAAGCCTCGTGAAGTCGCTCCCGAGGCCGCGCCCGTTCGCGCTGCTCCGGTTCGCATCGCAAGTGTGGCGGTGGACAAGATCGTGAAGGCCCCGGTGGCTAAGGCCGCGACAAAGCCCGCCCCCAAGGCTGCGCCTGATGCTGCCAAGGCTTCGCGCCTTGCGCTGCTCGACCAGAAATTGCTCGGCGGCGCTCCGCTGCGCGATAGCCGGGTGCGCTGATGGCAACCATCATCGCGCGGCCCGAGCCGCGTTCCGACAGGAACGAGCAGCTCGATCTGGTGAGCATGGCTCACGGCCGCATCATGCTGGTTCTGATAATATTCGCCGCGATCACACTGGTGATGGCGGCGAAAATGATATGGATGGGCGTGGACGCGGGCACGCAGGCCGAGCGTCTCGCCAGCCCCATTCCGGTGCCGCGTCGCGCCGATATTGTGGACCGCAACGGCGTGCCGCTGGCCCGCGATATCGATGGCTATGCCATTGCCGTGCGGCGCGAGCGGGTGCTCGGCGATCCGCGCGAACTGGCCCGCAAGCTGCACGAGATTTTCCCTGACGAAGCCGAAGAGGTGTTTTACGCCAAGCTGACATCGGGCGCGAAATGGACTTATCTGCGCAAGAGCGCAGTGCCGCGCGAAGTCTCCGCCGTGAATGCGCTCGGTGAGATCGGCATTGAATTCCCGCGCGAGCCTGAGCGGCTGTATCCGCAGCGTTCGCTGGCAGCGCATCTCGTCGGCTTTGTCGACCGGGATGGCTTCGGATCGATGGGTGTGGAGCGGGCTTTCGATGAGCGGCTGAAGGACCGGCAATTGCGCGGCCAGCCGCTGCAGCTCTCGATCGATAGCCGCGTGCAGGCAGCGCTGGAAGAAGAGCTGATGCTTGGCGTGGCCGACCAGAAGGCCAAGGGCGCCGTCGGTCTGGTGCTGGACTCGCGCAATGGCGAAGTGGTGGCGATGGCATCGCTGCCGACGTTTAATCCCAACCGGATCGACCCGGTGCCTGCCGCTCCGCCGGTGATGGGCGCCGATGGCAGGATGCGCCCCGGCAAGGTGACGTGCGACATGTCGCCACGCTGCAATCGCTCGGTGCAGGCGCTGTATGAGCTGGGCTCGACATTCAAGCCGCTCTCCTTCGCGATTGCGATGGATGCGGGCGTGATCGTGAGCATGACCAAGCGCTATGATGCGACCGCGCCGCTGCAGGTTGGGCGCTATTCGATCAAGGACGATCATCCGCTTGGCCGCTGGCTGACCGTGCCCGAGGCGCTGGTGCATTCGAGCAATATCGTCACCGCACGCATTGCCGATGAGATGGGCCAGAAGCCGCTCGAAGCCGCCTATCGCGCGCTGGAGTTCGATCGTCCCGCCACCATCGACTTGCGCGAGCAGGCGAACACGCTGTTCCCCAGCAAATGGTATCGCACGACCATTATGACGACCGCCTATGGGCATGGCATCGCGGTGACGCCCATGCATCTGGCGAGCGCTTATGCCGCGCTGGTGAATGGCGGTGTGTGGCACCCGACGACAGTGATTAAGCGCAAGCCTGGCGACAAGGTCGAGACGCGGCGCATCTTCTCCGAACAGACCAGCGCCAAGATGCGCCAGCTGCTGCGCATGATCGTGCAGACTGGCACGGGCCGCAATGCCGATGCGGAAGGCTATCGCGTGGGCGGCAAGACCGGCACGGCGGAAAAGCCTAAGGATGGCGGCTATGCCAAGCGCTCGCTCGTCTCCACCTTTGCGGCGGCCTTCCCGATGGAATCGCCGCGCTATGTGGTATTGGTGATGATGGATGAGCCGCAGGGCAGCGCGCGCTTTCCCGGCATCCGCACCGCCGCATATACCGCCGCGCCGGTGGTGAAGGCGTTCGTCTCACGTGCAGGGCCGTTGCTCGGCGTGTTCCCGGAGGCATCGCGCGATGTCGACATTTCCGAGTTGAAGCCCCTCGTCGAAGGGGACATGGAGAGCGAATGATGCGTCTTTCAGCGCTAGGACCCGACCATGTCGATCCCGCACGGGATCTTGAAGTGACAGGCTTTGCGATCGATCATCGCAAGGTGTCGCCGGGCACGGTGTTTGGCG
>CAMLFF010000170.1 GCA_946479185.1 uncultured Sphingobium sp. | reverse complement strand
TGGGGTTGATTCGGGTCCTTGCGACTTACTGGAGGTTGCCGTGAAATTACTGCTACTACGTGCGGGCATTGCTATGCTCGCCATTTCTGCCACCTCTTCCAACGCGGCGGGGCTGCTCGATAATTATACGCTCGGGTTCAGCAAAGCGATCGACACCAAGGAAGCCAGCGCCGTTGCCTATAATTGGGATACCGGCAGGCTCATGGTTACTAATGATGAAGAAGAGGCCGACGGGACGAACATCTGGGGTGAGTATGATCTGAGCGGCAACAAGACCGCCACCATCACATTATCCGGCTGCCTGTCGCTCGGCACCGCCCAATGTGATGCCGAAGGCCTCGCCTATGTCGGCAACGGTCAATATGTCGTCGCCGAGGAGCGCTATCAGGACATCGCCCTGCTCAGCCAGATCGGCACAGACGGCACGACACGCACTTACACTGCCTATCCGGATGCCCCGACCATAAGCGTGGGCCCGGATGCAAAGAATAAAGGCCTTGAAGGCATCGCCTATAACAAGGTCACCGGCGACTTTTTCGGCGTCAAGGAACAGGACCCGGAGACGATCTGGAAGATTTCCGGTGCTAATTTCGGCACTGAGACGGCCACCGTCACCCCCCTGTTCGACATTGCAGCACTCCCCGGCCTCGATCGGCTTTCGGACATTGCGACGCTTTCTAACGGGCAGTTTGCAGGCACCGCGTTTGGCGACAATCTGCTGATCCTCAGTGGCCTCTCATTCAACCTGCTCGAGGTGACACAGACCGGCCAGGTAGTGAGCAGCTACGATCTCTCGGGCTTCAAGTCTCTGGTCGATCCAAAGAATAAGGGCGGCAAATTCGAGGGCGTCACCCTCGACACCGCTGGCAATATCTACCTTGTCAGTGACGACGGGGACGGCCCGAACCAGTCTTATCTTGTGAAGCTGGCCTATACCGGCGCTGTGCCTGAGCCAGCAACCTGGGCCATGATGATGAGTGGCTTCGCGCTGATCGGCGGCGCGATGCGCCGTCGTCAAAAAGTCGCGGTCGCCTTTGGCTGACAACTGCAAGAAATCGGGCGCCGTGGAGAACTGCGGCGCCCGATAATCTGGAATTTCCCAATGATCTAGCGCCCGTCGCTTTCAGGCCCGGCGCACCATTTTTCTCCAATCTGCCCGCTGCTTGCTGCGGTCCTGCACGAATTGCTCCCCCAGACGCAGAAAGGGGCGATGCAGTTACCCGCATCACCCCTTTTCAATCTCGCAATAGCCAGATCAGCTTGCGGCTGATCAGCCCTCGTCGCGCGTATCGCGACGCTCGGCGATGCGAGCGCGCTTGCCGGTGCGGCCGCGCAGATAATAGAGCTTTGCACGACGCACAACGCCGCGACGGACAACCGTAATGGTCTCAACGTTTGGCGAATAGAGCGGGAAAACGCGCTCGACGCCTTCGCCGAAGCTCATCTTACGAACGGTGAAGTTCGAGCCCATGCCCTTGTTCGAGCGCGCAATGCAAACGCCTTCGAAGTTCTGAACGCGGGTGCGCTCGCCTTCAACGACCTTCACGCCGACGCGCAGCGTATCACCGGCACGGAAGTCCGGAATTTCCTTGGAGATAGCGGCAATCGATTCCGCTTCAATGGTCTGCAGCAGGTTCATATGTCCTGTCTTCCTTCGTCTATGTGCGCGCCAGAGGCAGGTCAGTCCCGAGCGCTCCTGTAGCGCTCCCAGAGGTCTGGCCTGCGTAACCGTGTATGATCCTCCGCCTGTTGTTTCCGCCAGGCGGCGATCTTCGCATGATCCCCCGATCGCAACACTTCAGGGATCAAACGCCCTTCCCACTCAGCAGGTCGGGTATAGTGGGGATATTCAAGGAGACCGCTTTCAAACGATTCCTCGACCCCACTGTAAGCCGCGCCCATTACGCCGGGGAGCAGCCGAATGCAAGCATCAAGCAGCATCAGCGCGCCCATCTCTCCACCAGAGAGAATGATGTCGCCCATAGAGACCTGCTCGATGGGTCGCGCATCGAACAGCCGCTCGTCGAAACCCTCGAACCGACCGCACAGGATGGTCGCGCCCGGTCCGCTCGCGAGCCCGCGCACCCGCTCCTGAGTGATGGGCGTGCCACGCGGTGTCATGGCCAGCACCGGGATGTCTGGCCTGCTCTCCAGCGCGTGATCAACTACGCGCGCCAGCACGTCCGCCCTCAGCACCATGCCTGCGCCACCGCCCGCCGGTGTATCATCGAAGGACTTGTGCTTATCGGTCGCGAAATCACGGATCTGGATGGGATTGCAGGTCCACTTCCCCTCGCCTAGCGCCCGCCCGGCCAGGCTGACGCCCAAGGGGCCGGGGAACATCTCGGGATACAGCGTCAGGATTTGAGCGGTGAAGCTCATTCGATATAGGCCGCGTCGATCACGGCCTTGTCGGCATCCAGTTGTGCCGCATGGATGGGCGCCATGAAGCGCTTTCCATCAGGCTTCTCGACCTCGATGATATCACCGGCGCCGAAATTCTCGATCGTCACGATCTTACCGACGCTGCCGCCGGCTTCATCGAAGCAAGGAAGCCCGATCACATCGATATGATAATATTCACCCTCACCCAACGGCGGGAGTGCGGAACGCGGAACCGTGAGTTCCACGCCACGCATGGCTTCCGCCCCATTGCGATCAGCGATTTCCGCAAAGCGCGCGACCGCCCCATTGGGACCATCGCGCACCGTTTTGAGCGTGAGTGTCTGCGCGCCAGCGTTGAAGCTCTTGTAAAGCTTCAGGCTTTGCGCGCCTTCACCGAATAGCTTGAGGCGGACCTCGCCCGTCACGCCATGCGCGCCGATGATGGCGGCGAGCGTGACGGGGCGATCAGGCAGCAAGCTCAGCCCTCAGCCTTCTCTTCAGAAGCGGCTTCGGCGGCAGGAGCCTCCTCGGCAGCTGCTTCTGCAGCAGGAGCTTCTTCAGCGACTTCAGCAGCAGGCTCTTCGACAGGTGCCTTAGCAGCTTCCTTGGCCGCTTCTTCTGCAGCCTTCTTGGCTTCTTCAGCTTCAGCCAGCTTGGTGGCCTTGTCTTCAGCGCGATCCTTGGCCTTCTGGCCTGGCTCTGCCTTGTTTGGGTTGCTGCGTGCTGGACGCTCCTTGACGCCTGCGACATCGAGGAAGCGCGCAACGCGATCGGTTGGCTGCGCGCCAACGCTCACCCAGTGCTTCGCACGCTCAACGTCGATGATGACGCGGTTTTCATCGCCCTTGGCTAGCAGCGGATTGTAGCTGCCAATCCGCTCGATGAAGCGGCCGTCGCGCGGTGCGCGCGCGTCCGTCACGACGATCTTGTAATAAGGGCGCTTCTTAGAGCCGCCACGCGACAGACGAATGTTGGTTGACATGAGTACCTAACCTTTCTGCGTAAATTCAATGAATTGAGATTATTTCTTGAGGAAATTCTGGAAGCCTGGCGGCAGGTTGGGCATGTCTTTCATCCCCGGCAGGCCCTTGAGCCCGCTCAGATCGCCCTGCCCGCCTGCACCCCCTGCGCCAGCGCCGCCGAGCAGCCCGCCAAGGCCCCCGCCACCACCGCCGCCGGTAAACATCTTGGCCAGCCCCTTGAGGCCGCCCATCTTCTTGATGCGCTTCATCGCGCCTTCCATCTCCTTGTGCATTTTCAGGAGACGGTTGACGTCCTGCACTTGCAGGCCGGCGCCCTTGGCGACGCGAATCTTGCGCTTGGCGTTGAGCAGCTCCGGCCGCTCGCGCTCCTTGGGCGTCATGGAGCTGATGAGCGCATCCAGATGGATCAGCGTCTTGTCGTTCACGCCGGCATTGGTCATTTGCGCCTGCGCCTTTTTAAGGCCGGGGATCATGCCTGCGAGCATACCAAGGCCGCCCATACGCTGCATCTGCTGCAACTGGCCGCGCAAATCGTTGAGGTCGAACTTGCCTGCCGCCATGCGCTTGGCAAGCTTGTCGGCATCTTCCTGCTGGATCGATTCCGCCGCGCGCTCCACGAGGCTGACGACATCGCCCATGCCGAGGATGCGCTGGGCAACGCGGGCCGGGTGGAATTGCTCAAGCGCATCGAGCTTTTCGCCCGTGCCGGCAAATTTGATCGGCTGGCCAGTGACCGCACGCATGGACAGCGCCGCGCCACCGCGGGCATCGCCATCCATGCGGGTAAGCACGACGCCGGTCAGTGGCACCTGCTCGGCGAAATTCTTCGCGACGTTCACGGCATCCTGGCCGGTGAGACTATCGACGACGAGCAGGATTTCCGCAGGCGTCGCGACCTGCGCGACAGCCTTCATCTCATCCATCAGCGCCTGATCGACATGCAGACGACCTGCCGTATCGAGCATGAGCACGTCATAGCCCTGCAACCTGGCAGACTGGAGCGCACGCCGGGCGATCTCGACCGGGGACTGGCCCGCGACGATGGGCAGCGTCGAGACATTCGTCTGCGTGCCGAGCACCGCTAACTGCTCCTGCGCAGCCGGGCGATTGACGTCCAACGACGCCATCAGCACTTTCTTGTTCTGCTTCTCAGTGAGCCGCTTGGCGAGCTTCGCCGTGGTCGTCGTCTTGCCCGAGCCCTGCAGGCCGACCATCATGATGACGGCGGGCGGGGTAACATCGATGAGAAGCTCGCTGGTCTCAGAGCCCAGCGTTTCGGTCAGTGTATCGGAGACGATCTTGACGACCATCTGGCCGGGCGTGATCGAGCGCAGCACATCGCTGCCAACGGCCTTCTCGGTCGCCTTGTCGACGAACTCGCGCACTACGGCCAGCGAAACGTCCGCCTCGAGCAGTGCGATTCGCACTTCGCGCATGGCCGCGCGCACGTCCGCCTCGGTAAGCGCGCCACGCCCCCGAAGCTTATCGAACACACCGCCAAGCCGATCGCTCAGACTATCGAACATCCACACACCTCAATGCAGCCAAAGCCGCGAAAATCCTCACTTATCGCCACAACGACAACTACGCCGGTGGGCGAAACCTCGCCAACCAGCGTCTATCCTTGAATAGTGACATTCAGGACTGTCAGGGCGTTCAGACAGACGGGAACCGTCACCGAACAGAGCGCGCCTTAGCGAGATTGGGGGAGATTGGCAAGGCGAGCCCTCCTCCACAGCGCTGGAGCAACTATACGAGGACAGTCCTTGGCAATTGCGTGCGCGATCACCATTTCATGGACGGCGCGATAACCCCTTGTGAGGGTTTTCCCGCTAGCAAGATTGCTGTTTAGCTGTTGCGCGTTTTTTGATAAATCGTCGCGCATCCGATTTGAGAGGTTTTCTGTGGCGATCGAACTTGAAACGCAGCCCGGCCAGACTGGTGTGAGCGCTGAAACGCCTATGACCTCGCGCAAGCTAACGCGCCGCCATGTGTTGATGGGTGCTGCGCTGCTCGCCGCAAGTGGAATCGCCTTGGCGCGCGCGCCTAAGCGTCGCTACCCGGATCTGTCCGAAAAACAGTTTGAAGCGCTCTTTCCAGGCTCTTTCGGTGATTGGAAGACGGAACCTGTAAGCGAACTTGTTCTGCCCCCTGAGAGCGAACTCGCCGACGCACTCTACCAGCATATTTTGACGCGCACCTATGTGAACTCAGAGGGCGTCGCGGTCATGTTCCTGGCTGCTTATAACAGCATGCAGCTGAACAATGTCCAGGTTCATCGTCCTGAAATTTGCTACTATGCATCAGGCTTCACGATCGATGAAAGCGAACCGCTGATCATCCCTGTTGGGAACAACATCGAGTTGCCCGCCCGCACGGTTACCGCGACGCAGGGATCCCGGGTCGAGCAGATCCTTTACTGGACCCGGATCGGCAATGATTTCCCGCAAAGCTGGTCAGCGCAGCGCATCGCGATGACGAAGGCTAATCTCGAAGGTAGCCTGCCTGACGGGCTTCTGCTTCGCATATCAGTGATCACCAAGGATCGGGCGAAAGCCGTTCAAGGCATGGAGGCCTTCATCGGCGACATGCTGGCTCATACGGGGCCGCGCACGCGACAACTGATGATTGCCAACGCGTAAGGCAGCGCCTTGTAGATTGTTTCTCAGGGCTACGCTGCTCTGCAAGGCTGTCATGCCCGCAGCGAAAAATGATGGTGTAAGTTGGGGCGTGCCCCTTAGACCCCGGCTGCTGATCTACGTGCCGCCAGCTTAGCCGCCTCGTCATGCCTGCCCCGCTTCAAACCGGGAAGCAGCAATCCAAACAAGTGATCAATCGCGAAGATCGTGATCAGCGCGGTCATGAACATCGTGAGGCCAGCAAAGTCGTGCAGGAAGCCCTGCGCCGCAGCCTCGCCGCCGTGATAGGTCAGCAAGACCAGAATAACGATGCGCACGAAGTTGGCGAACGCTGCGACAGGCAGAATTGCCAGGAACATGAGCAGTGAATAGCGCACATTGGCGTGGTGGCGCAGATAGACATAAAAGAGCGCAATGGCGGAGAGTGAGATCAATGAATTGAGGCCCGCACAGGCTTCCGCCACCAGCAGTTGATACTGCCCGACCTGAATTGTCACTCCAGACGCGGCAATGGGATAGCCCAAGGCGTAAAGGAGATGCACAGCAGATTCAGACAGAAAGATCTTTAGTGGATTGGTGACCATCGCGACGATCGTTTCGGGCGGCGGCAGCACGAACAACAGATAGACCAATGGAAACCACAAGATTTTCAACGCGTTCCAGCCGATGAAGCTGTACAGAACCGTCACGACGAGCGCGTACATGAGGAAGCCTTCGGTCTCCACGATATTGCTAACGCGCGAGACGAAGTAGAGCGGAAGCAAAATCGCGAACGCAGCCGCTACCACCTTCCCGGGCGCTGGCCGTGCATGGGGCTGAGCGTTTTTCCACTCTCGCCACAGCAGCCAAAGTCCGGTCGCCAAAACGATAGGCCCATGAGCGCCCTGCTCAGTCGACCAGCTCTGATTGGCAACAAGAAGCATTGACGGAATCAAAACCGCCAAAACACCGGCAACCAATACAGGGTTTGCCAAAACCCACGCTAACGCGTCGGAAAAGCGGGACTTCGTTTCAGTCAGGGATGCGTCTGTAGCCATGTTTCTCTTCGCTCTTTCCGACGCCTATATACTGCGGGGGTTAAGAGCAGATGAGCGTCGTAATATTTGCTCATACGATAGTCAGTCCCCACGATGGTCACCTACCACAAAGTCGTTACCACCA
>CAMLFF010000169.1 GCA_946479185.1 uncultured Sphingobium sp. | reverse complement strand
CGATGGCCTTGCCCGCGCGAAGAAAATCCTCGATATTTGCCGTCAGGAATATCTCAAGAAACTTGGTATTGACCCGGCAGAGGTGGAATATTCCTTTACCCGTGCAAAATCGTCCCCCAAAAGGTCGAATGGAACACCCGCGCGTTATAGGCCTTTTGTAATCTGGCGAGTAGGCGCGGATGCGCGTACGTCCCGTTGTCAACTTGTGACGAGTTCGGGCAAGCCTGAATTGGATGCAGCGATCTGTTCATCGTTCATGAAGCGTGTGCGCTATGACAAACCAGCGTTCGACCAACAGGGCAATGCAATTGCGAGTTGGCAAGGGCGACGGATTGTCATTGAATATTGAGCCTTCACCCCATTGTTGGATCGGAATATCATGCACATGCTCAAAGGGCAGGGCGCCGTCGCACGGCTGACCATCGCGCCGGTCTTCCTCATCGCGGGCGTCGTCCACATCCTGCTGCCGGGTGCGTTCATGTCGCTCATGCCGCAAAGCGTGCCGTCTCCGCAGTTGGTGGTTATTCTCACCGGTATTGCCGAGATTGCCGGAGCGATCGGGCTGTTCATCCCGCAAACGCGGCGCTGGGCAGGGGCTGCGCTCGCGCTATACGCGCTGTGCGTTTATCCCGTGAACATTGCTCATGCGGTGCGGGATTTATCGAGCGGCACGGGGCTTGGATGGGTTTATCATTATCCTCGGCTATTCGCGCAGCCGCTCATCTGCTGGTGGGCACTGGCAGCGGGTGGCTTTCGATTGCGGAGGGGCGCTTGACCAAACCCGCGTGGCACGCATTGCGCATCGCACCATAAATCGGCAATCTTGGTCTCATGAGCAAAAAAATGCCGGCCGATTCCGCCACCCGCCTGCCCGTGAGCCAACGCGATCCAGCGACACTCCCCTGGTGGCTGGGCGCGACCATTTATCAAATCTATCCCCGCAGTTTCGCTGATTCCAATGGCGATGGCATTGGCGATCTGCCGGGCATTACTGCGCGGCTGGAGCATGTCGCGCGGCTGGGCGTGGACGCGATCTGGCTCTCGCCCTTCTTCACCTCGCCGATGCGCGACTTTGGCTATGATGTGGCCGATTATTGCGATGTCGATCCCATTTTCGGCACGCTCGCTGATTTCGATGTGCTGGTCGCGCGCGCGCATGAGCTTGGCCTCAAGGTCATCATCGATCAGGTCTATGCTCACACATCGGATCAGCATCCCTGGTTCATCTCCAGCCGCAATGATCCGCAGGGGCCACATGGCGACTGGTATCTGTGGCATGATCCAAAGCCTGAGGGCTCACCGCCCAACAATTGGCAAAGCGTGTTCGGTGGCCCGGCCTGGACATGGGACGCGCGCCGCCGCCAATATTATTGCCATAATTTCCTCAAGGAGCAGCCGCAGCTCAATGGGCATAATCCGGCCGTGCAGCAGGCGCTGCTTGGTGCCGCGCGCTTCTGGCTGGATCGCGGGGTGGATGGCTTCCGGCTCGATGCGCTGAACTTTCTGATGCAGGACAAGCGCTTGCGCGACAATCCGCCGCAGCCCGAACAGGCCGCACATCCGCGCACGCGCCCATTCGATTATCAAAAGCGCATCCATAATCAGGGCCATCACGCCATTCCCAAGTTCATCGAGAAGGTGGGCGCGCTGATGGAGGAATATGAAGGCCGCTTCACCGTCGCGGAGATTGGCGGTGAGGATGCCGTGCGCGAGATGAAGCTCTACACGCAGGGCGATACGCGGCTGAACACCAGCTATGGCTTTGATTTCCTTTACGCGGAGAGCCTCACGCCCAAGGTGATTGCCAAGGCGATCGGCCAATGGCCGGACAAGGCAGGCATGGGCTGGCCAAGCTGGGCGTTTGAAAATCATGATGCGCCGCGGGCGATCACGCGCTGGTTGCCGGATGATGCCGATGCGGTGACGCGCAAGCGGTTCGCGGCGATGAAGATGCTGCTGCTGCTCTGCCTGCGCGGTAACATCTTCATTTATCAGGGCGAGGAGTTGGGCCTCACGCAGGTTGAGATCGGCTTTGAGGATTTGCAGGACCCGGAGGCGATTGCCAACTGGCCGCTCACGCTCAGCCGCGATGGCGCGCGTACGCCGATGCCCTGGCAAAACGATCAGGCCAATTGCGGCTTTTCCAGCGCCAAGCCGTGGTTGCCGCTGGGTACGGACCATGCCGCGATGGCAGTGGACGTGCAGGAGGACGATCCAGCGTCGCTGCTTCATCTCACCCGCGCGCTGCTTGCCTTCCGCAAGGCGCATCCGGCGCTGCGCTGGGGCGAGATCAAGTTCCGGGTGAAGGACGACGCCGTGCTGATGTTCGAGCGCAGCTTTGGTAACGAACGGCTGGTCTGCCTGTTCAACCTTGGGGCTGAGCCAGCAAAATGGCCCAAGCGCGCGCCTGATGATGTGACGCCACTGATGAGCGTGGGCGGTGCGGGGCAAGGGGCTTTGCCGGGCTATTCGGGCTGTGTGTTGAGAGGCTGAGGGTGCCCGCGCTCAAGCTAACGATTTTATCGTCGCCCCAGCGCAGGCTGGGGCCTGTAGCGTCATAGCGCTAACCCAAATTTCGCGCGGCCACGCCGTTGCTTGGTAAGTTGAAGATCGACACGTGCGAACGGCCGTGGTTGCGCCTTTTCGGATGGTCCGCTCCCCCGCGCACACGATGCCAGCCTTCGCTGGCATGACGGCAATTTTTTGGCAGCCACTACCTCCCAGTTTTGATCAGATCGCTGTGGTTCGGCATGGCGAGCGCCGCCGCTACGCCGGGCCGCGCCTTCATGCGGTCCAGCCAGGCCATTGCATTGGGTGTACGCTCCGCATTCCACAGGTCGGCGTGACTGCGTGGCATGGAAATGGCCATGGAGAACACGGCGATATCTGCGAGCGTGAACTGATCCGCGACCAGCCAATCATGGCCGGTGAGTGCCATTTCCACCCGGTCTGTCACAGCGGCCAGATTTTCGCGCCACCCCTCCAATTCATTCTCCGTAAAGCCGCCGCTTGCAGCAAGCGCCCATTTGTCGCGCTTTTCGCGCAGCGGGATGCGCGCCAGTCGAGCCTCGAACTCGCCCGGTGGCAAGGAGTTGGCGAGGCCGGGGATGACGCGGTGCCAGGCGAGGAAGGAGAGGGATGGGCGGAACACATCATCGACATATTTGGTCCAGATGCGCATTAAGCCCTGCTGATAAGCATCGGCTGGTTTGAGTGCGGGGCCATCAAATGCGTCATCAATATATTCGTTGATGATGGTTGATTCGGTAAGAACACGGCAATCGTGGACAAGTGTAGGGACTTGTCCCGCTGCATTGATCTTCAAATAGCTCGGGTCATGCTGCTCAAACTTCGATAAATTTATATAATGGCTATTGAAGGGAACAGCTTTTTCATGGATGGCCTGCAGAACTTTTAGGCTGTTTGAGCCGGGCTCTGCATGATATAGCTCAACGCTCATGTTCAGGTCTCCAGTCGGCATATGAAAATTATATTAGAGCAGTGAGAGGTGGCGTCGTGAAATCAGTCTCGGGCACAATGGCATTCGTTACGGGTGGCGGCAGCGGCATTGGCCTGGGCATTGCCCGCGCACTCGCGGCGGAAGGCGCGAAGGTCGCGATTTGCGATGTGCGGGATGATCATCTTGCCGAAGCTGCGGGCGTTGCGGCGCAGGAAGGCTGGGCGGATCGCTTTCTTGCCCTCAAGCTCGATGTGACGGACAGGCCCGGCTATGCGCGCGCGCTGGATGAGGCTGAGGCCAAGCTTGGCCCGCTGCAAATTCTCGTCAACAATGCAGGAGTGGGTATCGTCGGCCCGGTGGACGAAGCCACGCATGCCGATTGGGACTGGGGCGTCGGTGTCAACCTGATCGGCGTGACCAACGGCCTCGTCGCGGGCTGCCGCGCATCAAGGCGCATGGCCTGGGCGGTCATGTCGTTAACACCGCATCGGAAGGCGCGATCATGAGCGCGCGGCTGACGCGCGGGGTTTATGCGCCGACCAAGGCCGCCATCATCTCTCTGACCGAGCATTTGCGCGTCGAGCTGGAGGAGAAAATGGCGAACATCGGCACGAGCGTCGTTTGCCCCGGTCCGGTGACGACCAACATTGCGCAGACCGAGCAATTGCGCCCCACGGAATTCCAGGTGGAGAGCCCGTTTCGTGAAAGCTCCGGCTCGCACGGCGCGCTTCCGCCCAGCACGGGCAAAGGCTTTTGGCTCGATCCGCTGGATGTAGGCCGGATGACGGTTCATGCGATCCTCAACGACAAGCTCTACGTGATCACGCATCCCGCCTTCATCGAATCCGTAAAAGCGCGCCATGCCGCAATCGAGGCGGCGATGGCACCGGATTATCTGCCGCGTTGAAGGGCCGGCGCTGCCCAATCAGGCGACGTTCGCTTCCTGACGGCGCCGAAACTCATAAGCGTCCAGCTCTTCGCCGCTTTCGTTAATCGTCGCGCGCCGCATGTCACGCCGATATTGATCGGTGTCGAGCGGCGTCGCGGCGTGCAGCGCGAAGCGGTTGTCCCAGATCACGATATCGCCAACCGTCCATTTGTGCCGGTGGATATATTTGGGCTGGGTGACGTGGGCGTACAGCTTTTCGACGAACTCATGCCCCTCATCCTGCGACATGCCGACAACGCCCACACAATGCCCGCCGACGAACAGCGCCTTGCGCCCGTTTGGCGTGGTGCGCACCAGCGGATGCTCCACGGGCGGCATGATCATAGTCTTGCGCATCTCATCATCGATAACCAGCCCCGCATATTGGCGGCCAAGCCAGAAATCGTGAATACCCATCATGCCGTCGACCTGATCCTTGGTCTCCTGTGGCAGATCGTCGTAAGCGGCGCGCAGATCGACAAAGCAGGTGTCCCCGCCAACCTCTGAGGGCGGGCACTCGACGCCCCGTAGCATCGACCATTTGGAGGGCAGCGGATTGAACGAGCTATCCGCATGAAAACGCTCGGCGCCCTTGGCAACATTCTGGTTCGCCGGAGTAAGCGGTTTGATGTTGCCCTCCTTGTCCAGATTGCCCGCGAAGAACAGTTCTGCGGCAATGTGGCCCTTGGGACGCGTGCCGTAGCCGGGCGGATATTCGAGTGGGCCAAACAGGCGGGCGAACCGGATGTGCTGCTCGTCCGTGATCGGCCCCTGTCGCACGACGCAAACGGCATGCTCATCCATCGCATCCTGCACGGTTTTGCGCAGTTCCTCGGTCGGCTCGGATGTAAGATCGGCGCCCACAATCTCGCCGAAAAACAGCGGGTGCAACCTTTTGACCGTGATCATGGGCAATCCTCTCGTCTTTATCGCGTTTTTAGAGCCCAAAACAGCGCGGCGGGCTTGACTTTGAAGCTGCGTATGTCTGAACCCGATCCGATCGGGAAGTCAATATGGTTGTTTTAATCAATAGTTAGTATTGTGCATATTTATCCCTCTCCGTGCATCCCTCATGCACGTCACAAAAAGCAAAAAAAGGCAGTCGCGTATGACGGAGCATCAGAAAATTCAGGCGGAGCAAGCAAATGACGGCGTCGAATTTGGTTTGCTGGGGGAGAGCATTGGCCCCGGCGTGCGGCTGCTGCGCAATCTGCTGAGCTCACGCATCGTCGTCGCGTTCGAACCCTTCGGCCTTCGGTCTGGCACATTCTCGACAATGGCGCTGATCTCGGCCAATCCAGGCTGCTCGCAATCCGACATTGCCAAGCATATCGGCACGGACAAATCCATTGTCGTCGCAATCGTGGACGATCTTGAGCAGCGCGGTTTTGCGGAGCGCAAGCGTTCCACGCAGGACCGTCGCCGAAACGCGCTGACCCTGACGGCGGAAGGCGAAGCGCTGATGCAGGAGCTTCACAAGAAAGGGCAAGCGGTTGAAAAGCCGATCCGCGCGAAGCTGAGCCGCCAGGAGATCGCGCAGCTGATCAGCCTGACCCAGCGCGCCGTTGATGCGATGCTCGAGGATGAGCAGGGCTGAACGGATCAGCCAGGCTTTACGATCCTATTTCGCCGGGCAACTCGTCGCCGAGCCGGGGTCCAGATCAAGGCATTTGCCGTCGATCTGCGCCATCGGCAGGGGAAGGCCGATCTGCGCGGCGAGGGTTGGGAGAATGTCGACCGTCTCCACGCCCTGCGGCTGCTCCATGCGGGGCATGTCCTTGCGCCAGAAGAGCATTGGCACATTGCGATCATAATCCCACGGGCTGCCATGTGCGACCACATAGCCAGGCGCAGGCGTGTGAATGCCCATCACGCGCGGCTTGAGCAGGATGACGAGATCGCCTGAACGTGCGGGATCGAAGCTGGCCTTGGCGCGGGTGAGCAGCGACCAGTCTTCGGGCGGGCCGGATGGCGCAGGCGCGGCGCGCAGTTCGTCCGCCGTGAACACCGCTGCAATCTGCGGATGGGCGGCGTAAAAGGCGCGGGCCTGAGTGAGGACTTTGGTGCGCTGGGGAGCGCTCAGCGTGCGGTTGACATAGATATCGCCAAATGGCCCGGTGCCGAGCAGCACATCGCCGTTGCTCGCCTTGATGCCGGTGCGTTGGCTGATGATGGCGCTGGTCTGTGCTGGATAGAGATCGGCAGCTGCGCGCTCGGCATCGCTGATGGCTTGCATCTGCTGGCGTTCGGTCAGGTCCGGCCCGCCATGATCGGCGGTGAGCGCAACCATATAATCGATGCCCTTGCTGTCGAGCCGATCGAAGAAGGCGCCCATCTCGCGATCCAGCGACATCATTTGCAGGCACATTTCCGAGCCACGGCTGCCATAAGTGTGACCGACATAGTCAGTGGCGGAGAGGCCGACGATCAGCAGATCGGTTGCCGCACCCTTGCCGAGATTTTGATCGTCAACGAGGGTCGCGGCCAAAGCGAGCACGGCAGCGTCTGCCTCGGGCGAGGCGCGGAACGCGGTTTGATCGCCAGCTTTGCGTGCAAAATGTCCGGCGCCAACGCTTAACGTGGGGGAGAGCGAGATGGCGTGATTGGTCGATTTACACAGCGCGGGCAGGTCCATCGCCGGACGATCCTGATCGAGCATCATTTGCACGCCGCTATTCACGCGTTCGACGAGGGGCGTAAGGGCTGTGCCGCGATAGCTGGTGAAGCCGCGACCGCGCCACCACCAGATCTGATCGAGCGTCTTGCCGCCCATCATGATCGCCGCGCGATCCTTGCCCGC
>CAMLFF010000168.1 GCA_946479185.1 uncultured Sphingobium sp. | reverse complement strand
GCGCCTTCGGACGAATCGACGAGCAGAACAACGCCATCAACCATCGAGAGGATGCGCTCAACTTCACCACCGAAATCGGCGTGACCTGGCGTATCCACGATGTTGATGCGTGTCAGCGTGCCATCAGGAGCGGCCCACTCGACCGAGGTCGGCTTGGCGAGAATGGTGATGCCACGCTCTTTTTCCAGATCGTTCGAGTCCATCGCACGCTCTTCCACGCGCTGATTGTCACGGAAGGTGCCGGACTGGCGGAAAAGCTGGTCGACGAGGGTGGTCTTGCCATGATCGACGTGCGCGATGATGGCAACGTTCCGCAGAGCGTTGGGGCGGGGGCTCATAATGTCTCTCTGGTTCCTGTGCCGGGCCGACAGGGCGCCGGGCCTGAATTTGCCGCGCCCTTAGCTGAAAGCGAGGGCGAGTGCAATCATAACTGCCTTAAAGAGTTTGGATGCGTCGCGGGTGGAAGTTCACATGATCGCGCGCGCAGGGGTCAGTCATCGCGCTCATATCGCCGCGATTGCTGGGTTCTGCGGCACCGCGCCCATCAATAAGAAATCGCAAGCGTCGGGATCGTGCGCCAATTATTTTAATGCCGTGTCGCTTGAAAGGCGTCGCTTGGCCCCTCTCCGTACCACGGCAATTTGCAGGAAATTTCCCTCAGTTCTTGACAGGGGACAGGGTGAGGCTGTCCATCAGCAGTCACAAGAACAGGATAAGGATACGCCTCCAACCGATGCCGCATTATACCCCGCTTGTCGCCACGATCGTCGCTGGCTTTGTCGTCGCCTTCATCATGGGCGCGATTGCGATGCGGCTGCGCGTGTCACCGATTGCGGGTTATCTGATTGCAGGCGTGTTCGTTGGCCCGTTCACGCCCGGTTTCGTGGCCGATGCGAGCCTCACCAATGAACTGGCGGAGCTTGGCGTCATTCTGCTGATGTTCGGCGTTGGCCTGCATTTCTCGCTCAAGGATTTGCTCGCCGTCCGCAAGGTCGCGCTGCCTGGCGCGATCGTGCAGATTGCCTTCGCGACGATGCTCGGCATGGGTCTGGCCTGGGCGCTGGGGTGGGATTTGCTGGCGGGCTTCGTCTTTGGCCTCGCGCTTTCCGTTGCCAGCACGGTGGTGCTGCTGCGGGCCTTGCAGGCGCGCGATCTGGTTCAGACGGAGCGGGGGCGTATCGCGGTTGGCTGGCTGATCGTCGAGGATCTCGTAATGGTCCTGGCATTGGTGCTGCTGCCGGTGCTGGCGGGCATCGTAAAAAATCCGATGGGTGACGGCATCAGTGCCATCGCATGGCCCGTCGCCGTCACCTTCGCCAAGGTCGGGGCCTTCATGGCGTTCATGCTTGTTGTGGGTCGCCGGGTCATTCCCTGGCTGCTGCACTGGGTCGTGCATACCGGCTCGCGGGAGCTGTTCCGCCTCGCGGTGCTGGCCATCGCGCTCGGCGTGGCGGCGGGATCGGCTTACATCTTCAACGTCTCCTTCGCGCTCGGTGCCTTCTTTGCGGGCATGATCCTTGGCGAGACGCCGCTCAGCCGCCGCGCGGCCGAAGAAACGCTGCCGCTGCGCGATGCTTTCGCCGTGCTGTTCTTCGTTTCCGTGGGCATGCTGTTCGATCCCTATGTGCTGTTGGAACAGCCGCTCGCACTGCTGGCCACTGTCGTCATCATCATTGTCGGCAAGTCCGTCGCCGCTTATTTCATCGTTCGCGCCTTTGGCTATGCGAAGGAAACTTCGCTCACAGTCGCGGCGAGTCTTGCGCAGATCGGCGAATTCTCCTTCATCCTCGCCACGCTCGGCGCCAATCTGGGCGTTCTGCCACCCGAGGCGCGCGATCTCATTCTGGCGGGCGCGATCTTCTCGATCTTCTTCAACCCGTTCATTTTCTCTTACGTCATCCACAAGACTGCGCGCGACAAAGTGGTAGAGAGCGAGCCGCCCGTGCCGCCCTCTGCCAGCCTCACCCATGTGGTGCTGGTCGGCTATGGTCGCGTGGGCCAATTGCTCGCCAAAGCACTGCGCGAGCGCAATCGACCGCTCGTGGTGATCGAGGGGGATAATGACAAGGCGGCGATGGCAGCCAAGGCGGGCCTTGAAGTGGTGCATGGCAACGCGCTCGATAAACGCATGTTGCTGGCCGCCGGCATCGAGCGGGCCACCAGCCTGCTCATCGCCATCCCCGAGGGTTTCGATGGCGGTGCTATTGCCGAGAAGGCGCGCGGCCTCAAGCCCGATATCCGCATCGTCGCCCGCGCGCATTCAGATGGCGAGGTGGAGCATCTCATCAAGCTGGGCGTCGCCGATGTCGTGATGGGTGAGCGCGAACTGGCCCTGCGCATGATGGAACTGGCCATGCGCGAGCCTGTCCCAAGACCGGCATGAACCCTTAGCAATGAAGGTCGTAATGTGAACGATATCAATGATATGGCCGCCGATCAGTGGTCAGGCGAAGTGGGCCGCAACTGGCTCGCCAATCTTCAGCGCTTTGAGGATATGATCGCGCCTTTGGGCGATGCCGCGCTCGCCCATGCCGCGTTCAAGCCCGGCGAGCGGGTGATCGATCTCGGCTGCGGCGGTGGCGGCACCACCATCGCCATTGCCAGCGCCGTCTCGCCGGGTGGCCATGTCACCGGCCTCGACATTTCGCCCGATCTCATCGCAGCGGCTGAGGTGCGGGCGACGCAAGACGGCGCATCAGACATCGCCTTCCTGTGCGCCGATGCCGCGAGCGTCACAGTCAGCGCCGCGCCGTTTGACAGGCTCTTCTCCCGATTTGGCAGCATGTTCTTCCCGCAGGTCGAGCCAGCCTTCCGCAATCTGCGCCGCATGGTGAAGGATGGCGGGCGGATCGATCTGGTTGTGTGGGCGCCAATCGCTGACAATCTCTGGTTCCAGCTTATCCGTGGCGCAGTGGCCGAGTTTGCCGCGCCACCAGCAAGCCCGCCCGATCCGCACGCACCCGGTCCTTTCGCGCTGTCCGATCAGGCCCGCCTGACGCATATTCTGGAGCAGGCTGGCTTTGGCGATATCGAGATCATGTCCTGCGAGCGCGATCTGCCGGTTGGCGGGGTGGGCGCGACGCCGCAGGAGGCTGCCGAGTTTGCCATATCCGGCATGTCCGCGACAGCGCAGGTTCCGCCGGAGCAGCAGACCGCCGCCGTCGCCAAGCTGGCGCAGGCCTTCATGCCTTATCATGTGCCCGGCAAAGGCAATCTCATCAAAGGCACGGCGCTGCTGGTGAGCGGCGTCGCGCTCTGATCTGTCAGGGCTTCTGAGCCAGTTCCTCAGGCTTCGCCGGCGCCCTGTCCAGCTCGCTCGCTAGCGGGTCAGTCTCAATGCCCTTGAGCTTCGTACCAGAGACATAGCTGGCGCGGCCCAGCAATTGCGCGCCGATGGGCAGGGTGAACAGCAGGAATAGTATCGTGAGCGCGCTGGTGAACCCCAGCGCATCTATGTCGCTCAGCAGCATCACGCCCACGAGCATCAAAGTCGCGCCGAGCGTGCCTGCCTTGGTGGCGCTATGCATCCGCTGGAGCGGATCGGGCAGGCGCACAAGGCCGATGGCGGCAATCAGCAAAAACGCCGTGCCGATGATCAGCAGCGCCATGGCAAGATAGGTCATTTCTGCCTCCGCTTGCGCTCAAGGAACACGGCAAAGGCCGCCGTCGCGACAAAGTTGATGAGCGATATGCCAAGCGCAATGTCGAGAAATGCGCCGCGCCCGGTCATCACCGTCGCCAGCGCGGCGAAGCCCACGGCAATCGCGGTCAGCATGTCGAGCGCGATGAAGCGATCGGCAAAGCTGGGGCCATTCACCATCCGCCAGCCCGCTAGCAGCAGGGCGAGGGCGAGCGGTATCGCAAGGATAGCGGCGAGAGCGGGCAGGTCGATCATCGCTCCAACTCCGCGATCCAGCGTTCATACAGCGTCTTGAAGCGGGCGATGCTGGCATTGGCATCCGCGGTGTTCAGCACATGCACGAACAGCTTGGTGCGATCTTCCGACACATGCAGGCATGTGGACCCCGGCGTGAGGGACGTGAAATAGGCAAACAGCGCCACTGCCCATGGCTGTTTGAGCGCCACCGGCACGACGACGATCGCCGGGGCGGTGCGAATGCGCGGGGATAGTATGATGCGCGCGACGCCGAGCGAGGCCACAACGAGATCCCACAGGAAGATCAGCGCCAGCAGAAGCGCGGCGCGGGCCCGGCGCAGTAGCCTCATGATCCGCCCCCGGATAGCGCGGCAAGTGAGCGGCCCGAGAGACGCGCGAGCGACCAGATCCATTGCGGCATCAGGCCGATGACGAGCGTGGCCGATGAAAGCAGCGTCATTGCGATGAGGCCGCTGAGCGGAACCTTGCGCACCACTTTGCCCCGCGCTTCCTTCCAGCAGGCGTCCGACCAAAAGATCGAGATCGATACAATGGTCATCAGCCCCGCGAGCAGCGCGACAAAGCCCAGCCAAGGCATGCCAGCATCAAAGCTTTGCCTGATGATCATCAGCTTGGCCCAGAAGCCCGAGAGCGGCGGAATGCCAGCGAGTGAAAGCAATGGCACAGCAAGCACCAGCGAAAAGAACGGATTGCTGCGCGCCATGCCGCCCGCCCGCGTCAAATCCCAGCTCCCGCTCGCGCGATAAATCAGCCCCGCGCCGAGGAAGAGGTTGGCTTGCACGATCATTGAGTGGATCATGTAGAAGACGGCAGCGGCAATCCCTTCCGGCGTCGCAATGGCCAACCCGACCATCATATAGCCGACCTGCGCGATCACATGATAGGCGAGTATGCGCCGCATATCCGTGTGCGCCAGCGCGCCTGCCGCGCACACGATCATCGTCGCCGCCGCGATCCAGCCGAGGATTGGCATGAATTGCGCCGCACCAATGCCGCCCGCACCCATGCCGAATACCCCGGCAAAGATGATGAGCAGCGCATAGAAGCCCATCTTGGTGAGCAGGCCGGAAAAGACCGCAATCGCCGTGATCGGCCCGGTATGGTAGGAAGCCGGGAGCCACAGATGGAAGGGGAAAAGCCCCGCCTTGAGCATCAGGCCACCGAGCAACAGCGCCGCCGCGACCGCCGAGGCGAAGCTTGGCGGCGCACCGGCGAGGATGCTAGCGGCGGAGCGCATATCGAGCGTGCCGGTGATGCCGTAGATCATTCCCACGCCGATCAGGATGCAGGTTGCGCCCAGCATTGAAAAGCTGGCGTAGCGGATTGCGCCATCAATCTGGGCGGGGCGGCGATCCAGCGTCAGGAGGCCCAGCGCCGCGATCAGCGCCAGCTCGAACCAGACATAAAGGTTGAAAAGGTCTGTGGTGAGGAAGGCGCCATTCACCGCGCCGACCATCGCCAGCATCAGCGCATCGAACCCGTTGCGCCGCCGCCGCCAGCCAATATCCTTGATCGCGTAAATGCCCGCCGCGAGCGCGATCAGGGCATTGACGACGATCAGCGCTGCGCCCGGCATCGCGGCGGAAAAGCTTACCCCCATGCCGCGAGGCCAATCGCCAAACAGGGTGATTGGCACGGTCTGTCCGCCGCCCGTGCGCACGAAGAGCAGCAAGGAGAGGATGGCGAGCAGGCCATAAGCGGCGAGGCCGATGACGCGGGTCGCAACGACATTTTTGCGCAGCACAAGCGCCAACGCGGCTGCGATGAATGGCAGTATGACCGGGGCCATGAGCAGCATCGCGCTAGTCATCGATCAGCTCTCGCGGCTGCGGCGGCCCCATCGTCTCGGCAGCATCGACTTCGCGCGCGTCCACCGAATGCGCGCTGCGCCAGGCGCGCAGCACCAGCGCGGCGAGCATCACCGTGAGCGCAAAGCCGATGACGATGGCGGTGAGGATGAGCGCCTGCGTGATCGGATCGGCGGCCTCGCCCAGCGCCTTTTCGCTCGTGCCGATGATCGGCGGCTGGCGACTGCCTATGCGCCCAGCCAGAAACAGCAGCAGATTGACGCCCGTGGCGAGCATGGAGAAGCCAAGCAGCATCTTAACAAGATTGCGCGAGAGGATCATGTAGAGCGCGCAGGCGACAATGCCGGAGCCGACAAAAGCGTAAAGCAGCGTCATCGCGTCGCCTCCCGCTGAAGACCGAAGTAGAAGGCCAGCACGGCACCGAACACGACCAGATAGACACCAAGGTCGAAAATCATCGTCGTGCTCAACTTGGGCAGCAAACCACCGGGCACCCACCACAGATGCGTCAGGAAAGGGTCGCCCATCAACAGCCCTGGCACGCCGCTCAGCAGCGCGAACAGGGCGCCGATGCCAACGAGCGTCAATGGTCGCACACGCAGCGTCCGCTGTGCCTCCTTCACGCCATAAGCGAGCGCAAGCAGTGCGATGCTCAGCGCCGCCACCAGCCCGCCGACGAAGCCGCCGCCCGGCTGATCATGTCCGCGCAGCAAAATGGCGAGCGAGGCGAACGCGAGCAATCCTGCCAGCCAGCGCCCGCTGGTCTGGAAGGAGAAATGCACCGGCTGCGGTCCGGCTACTGGGGCTTCACTTCCCCGGCTGCGTAGCAGGGAGCGGGCCAGCACGGCGGCGATCATAATCACCATCGTCTCGCCCAGCGTATCGATCGCACGGAAATCGACCAGGATCACATTGACGACATTATGGCCCTTGGCGGCGATGTAGCTCATCCGCCCGAAATAGTCGCTTGCGGCCGAGACATGCTCGCGGGACGTCATGTCCAGCACGCCGAGGAACAGCAGCGCGCCAAAACCGAAGGCCAATAGCGCATCGCGCCTGCGCATCGCCTTGGTACGCGTGGCGGGGCTGGCAAGCGGCACGGCGAGCAGCAGCGCCGCCAGCAGCACCACGATCAGCGCTTCCACAGTGAACTGGGTCAGCGCCAGATCCGGCGCGCCGTTCATCAAAAAGGTGATGGCGATGGCAAAGCCAGCCAGCCCGGTCGCTATCATGCCGCCAAGCAGGGTGGGCGCGCGGGTCGCGGCAAAAGCGCCGCCAAGGCCCACCAGCGCGACGATTGCTTCGCCGGGCCGGATGGCTTCCATCGCGGGGAAGGATGGGCGCACGCCGGCCGCCATCACGGACCAGGCGATCAGCAGCCCAATGCCGCCGACGACCGCGAGCAGATAGCGCCGTAAATCGCCATGCTGGAGCCGTTCGGTCAGCGCACGTGAATTTTTGATCAGTCCGCGCAGGCTGATCTCCCACA
>CAMLFF010000167.1 GCA_946479185.1 uncultured Sphingobium sp. | reverse complement strand
CGCGACATGCTCAAGGCGCAAGGCGTGCTTGGTTTCCCGATGGTGGACGTCTCGGCCAAATTTAGCCGCCCCGCCGCCTATGGGGACGATGTGATCCTTGAGGCAGAAGCCCCTGCGTTCGGCAATTCCAGCTTCACGATCCGCCACCGGCTTTTGAAGGACGGGAAAGTCTGCGTTGAAGGCACGGAAAAGCGGGTCTGGGCCGTGCGAAATGTCGACCGGCCCGGCGGCATGAGCGCCGAGCGTGTGCCGGATGCCATCCGGGATATGTTCAACAAATAGTGCTGGAAAAGCGCGCCAGTCCGGTCAATGTAGGAACATAGATAAAATGTTCTAACAGGGAGAGGTGCGCGCATGATCGCGAATGGGGAGGCTGCGCCGACAGGCGCGCGCCGCAGTAAGGGCTATCAGGTCTGGCTGGTCGGATTGCTCAGCATCAATTTCGGCATCGTGTTTTTTGATCGGCAAGCGCTCAATGTGCTGATGCCGATGGTCCAGTCTGACCTTTCGCTCAGCAACACCCAGATCGGCCTGCTGGCGAGCGCCCTCTCCTTCACATGGGCGCTGGCAGCGTTCGGCGTCGGCAAGCTCTCCGACACGATCGGCAATCGCAAGTTGCTGCTGGTCATCGCCACACTGGGCTTCTCGCTCTGCTCCTTCATGAGCGGCATCGCGACAAGCTTCATCTTCATGCTGTGCGCCCGGCTTTTGATGGGCGCGGCGGAAGGCGGCGTGATGCCGATCAGCCATGCAATGGTGGCAACGGAAGTCGATCCGCGTCATCGCGGCCTCGCACAAGGCATTGCGCAGAATTTCGGATCGAACCTGCTCGGCTCCTTTCTCGCGCCAGTGCTGCTCGTATGGTTCGGGCAGGAATTTGGCTGGCGCAACGCCTTCTTCCTCGCCGGTATTCCGGGCATCATTGCGGCGCTCATCATCTGGTTCTCGCTCGAAGAACCGCCGATGCCGGAGAAGCCCAAGGCGGTGGCAGGCGAAAGCTATGGCATCATGAATGCGCTGGCGAACCGCAACATTCTGGTCTGCGTGATCCTGGGCGTGCTGATGGTCAGCTATTTCGTGGTGTGCCTCACCTTCCTGCCGATCTACCTCACCAATGTGCGCGGCTTTACCGGATCAGAAATGAGCTGGCTCATCGCAACACTCGGCATTTCGGCAACAATTGGCAGCTTCGCGACATCGGGCCTGTCGGACAGGATCGGGCGACGGCCAGTCATGATCGCCATGCCCTTCATTGGTGTGATCCTACCGCTCGGGGCCATGTTCTTTCACGGCTCGATCTGGGGACTGGTGCCAATCTTCTTCTTCGGCTGGGGGCTGAACGGCATCTTCCCGCTCTTCATGGCAACGGTGCCATCCGAAAGCGTGGACCCGCGCCATGCGGCGACAGCATTGGGCCTCACGATGGGCTCGGCGGAGATATTGGGCGGCGTGTTTGCCCCGGCACTGGCTGGCATGGCAGCAGATGCCACCACGCTGGCCGCGCCGCTCTGGATCATGGTGGGGTTGACGATTGCCGCCGGTATCGTCGCGATGTTCCTCAAGGAAACCGCGCCATCGCAGCTTGCGAAACAACGGGCCGCGACGACTTGAAATGATGAGGGGCGCGGCGGGGTATGATCCTCGCCGCGCCACTACATCAGGCTGGAACGGCCATCCGCGCAGCAGCCAGATCGGCGCCTTCACGCAGGACGCGCATCTTCTTCCACGTCACCGCAGGATCAATCTTGCCATAACCTGCGAAGGTGCCAAAGCCGCAATCCGTGCTCGCAATGACGCGCTCAGGGCCAACGATGTTCGCAAAGCGCTCCACCCGCTGGGCGATCAGCTCTGGATGCTCGACATAATTTGAGCAGCTATCGATGAAGCCGGGCGCCAGCACCAGATCATCAGGCAGCTTGGCGTCGCGCCAGATGGTCCACTCATGCTCATGGCGGGGATTGGCCGCCTCGAACAACACGATGCCGGGGCGCGCCTTGAGGATGGTCGGCAGGATCTTGGCGAGATCGATATCGCAATCATGGGGCCCCTCATAATTGCCCCAGCAGATGTGCATGCGCAGGCGATCACGCGGCAGACCCTCGGTCGCGGCGTTCAGCGCCTCGACATTGGCCTCGGCAATCTTCACGAACTCGGCATCGCTCACATCCTGATAGCCGGTATGGCGCGACATGGCGAGATCCGGGCAATCGAGCTGCAGATCGAAGCCCGCGTCGATGATGGCCTGATATTCCGGGCGCATCGCGGTGACGAGGTCGGCGAGATAGGCCTCATGGCTGGGATAATATTGGTTCGGCTGGAAGGCCGTGATGAGGCCGGGCGATGCCGCATTCATAAAGCCGCGAACGCCCTGCCCCTTGGCGGCCATTGCCTTGGTGAAGCGACGGATATCCTCGTGGCAAGGCTCCATATTCTTGAGCTTTACCGGTGCGATGCATGAGGCCCGAGTGAACTCCTGATCGCCCATGATTGCGGCGAGCTTTTTGCGAAGTTCGGGGAGCGGCGCCAGATCGAGCGCGGGCTTGCGATCGGTATGACCGCCAAAGCCTTCCAGCCGCTCGATGATGTAAGTTGAATAGCCCACCTTGCCAAGCTCGCCGTCCGACACAATCGACACGCCGCATTCGGCCTGCTTGGCGACAGCCTCATCAATCGCGTTCTGAACGACGCTCTCGAAGCGCTCCGCGTCATAAGCTTCGCCGCGATCCTTCGCGATAAGCAGAGCCGCAAGCTCCTCTCCGCGTGGGAGGCTGCCGACATGGGTGGTCGCGATTTTTGGCATGAATGCTCCGATGCTGCCTGATATTTCCGCAGCCACTCGCACAAGAGCCTCATCAGGAGAATTAAAAAATGGCGTGTGGGCGCGCTAAGGCGCTGCGGCTAATGGAAAAGCCTGAAAGTCATTGATTAATTCCGTTTCACTGCGTGAAATGTGCCAAACAGCGCACAGCAGTGTGCCTTACTAAGCACAGTGACTGGTGCTAGGGGATCGCAGCGTCGACGCCCAAACCAACGAGGCATCATTTAAATCGACGCGGAGGAGATAAACCTATGCGCGTTAAACACGCTACGTCAGCCGCGATCATAGCCATAGTCGCGGCTTTTGCGACTCCTGCCTGGGCGCAGGATCAGGCAGCCCCCCAGACATCCGCTGACGACAATTCCATGCAAGACATTGTTGTTACAGCGCAATTTCGCGAAACTCGCCTGCAGGACACGCCCATCGCCATCACCGCGATGAACGCAGAGCTGATGGAAGCGCGCGGGCAGGCAAGCGTTGCCGATATTGCAGGCCAGGCGCCAAACGTATCGCTCGCGGCGCAGGGCCAGCAGAATGGCTCGGGCCTCATCGCCTTCATTCGCGGCGTCGGCCAGACCGATTTCAACTTCGCACTCGAGCCCGGCGTCGGCATTTATGTCGATGACGTTTACATCCCGACATTGACTGGTTCCTTGCTGGACCTGATGGATCTGGATCGTGTCGAGATTCTTCGCGGCCCTCAGGGCACCCTTTCGGGTCGCAATGCCATCGGCGGCGCGATCAAGCTTTTCTCGCAAAAACCGGATGATAGCCACAGCGGCTCCATTCAGGGGACCTATGGTTCGTTCAATCGCGTCGACGTGCGCGGCTTCCTCAACGTGCCACTGGCAGATAATCTGTTCATGCGTGTCGCAGCCGTCAGCAAGAACCGCGATGGCTATGTGAAGCGGCTCGATTATGCGGCCACGCATCCCGGTTCCGGCGTGCCCGGCAACAATATCGGCTCGCCCGTGCTCGGCACTTTGGGCGGCCAATCATATGCTGCAGGCAAGCTTGCGCTGCGCTGGCAGCCCAGCGACATGTTCGAAGTGAACATCGCGGGCGACTATACGCGGGACCGCTCGGAATCCGGCGCATCGGTGCTCAAATATTATAACAATGCATCGCAGACCGGCGATGGTGTCGCCTGGCTGCCCAACACGATCAACGGGCAACCGGTGCGCGGCAATTGCGCCTTCGTGCCTTATGGCGTGAACAGCTGCGACACGCTGACCGGCTATGATCGCCGCTATGTGAGCTATGCCACATTTGCCGATACGCGCCCCGTCACTGCAGCGGCGCCCTTCAAACCCGCCATCTTCACGCCGCACCAGTATCTCGACAATTATGGCGTGATGGGCAGCATCGACGTCAATCTGAGCGAGGCATTCCAGCTCAAGTCGATCACCGCATGGCGCCATTACAAGTCCGACTGGGCGCAGGATGTCGATAACTCGCCGATCGCCAACCAGCAGCTTAACCAGGTGCTGGTCAACGATCAGTGGAGTCAGGAACTCCGCCTGAACGGCAAGCTTGCCGGCGACGCGATCGAGTTCACGATCGGTGGCTTCTACTTCAAGCGCACCGGCACGCTGACGGCGCGCGTTGACCTCAACTATGCAGGCCTCGACTTCCTCCACGGCCCTGATCCGACGCCTGCCGAGAACAAGGCGCTGTTCGCCAACGGCACTTGGCATGTCACGGACTCGTTCAACATCAATGGCGGCATTCGTCATTCATGGGATTCGAAGGAATATACCTTCTTCCGGCACAATCCCGATGGATCGCTGCCCGCCCCGTGCAGCGCGCCCCCGCCAGCGGCAACCTTCTCGACCGGCGTTCCAAACTGTCTGCTTAATGGCCTTAATGCCCAGCCAGCAGCGTTTGACAGCAAGCGTTGGGATTGGCGCGTGTCGGCGGATTACCGCTTCGCGCCCGAGTTCATGGTCTATGGTGTGGTGGCCACCGGCTATCGCGCAGGCGGCGTCAATCCACGGCCTTTCTTCGGCCCGAACAATGGCCCGCTCAACCAGATCAAGTCCTTCAGCCCGGAGACGCTCACCTCTTATGAGGCTGGCTTCAAGTCCGATCTGTTCGATCGCAAGGTGCGCCTGAACGTTTCGGCCTTCTACAACGACTATAAGGACATCATCCTCACGCTCTCGGCCTGCCCCATCTCGCCTTGCCTCCAGCCGAACAATGTCGGCGCGGCAGACGTGAAGGGCTTTGAAGTCGAGACGACGATCCGCCCGATTGGCAATCTGACGCTCGATGGTTCGCTCAGCTATATCGACTTCAAATATAAGTCGCTGGTTGGCGCAACGGCCGTGCGACTGGACATGGTGACGCCTTACACGCCCAAGTGGAAATGGGGCTTCGGCGTGCAATATGACTTTGAGGATGTGCTGGGTGGCGACATCACGGCGCGGTTCGATGGGTCTTACCAGAGCCACATCTTTACCGAGGCTGTGAACTACGACCGGATCCTCGTCACCACCGCCGCCCCGATCTCCACGACGCCGACCGTGCCCGGCGTGACGGCGGCTCCAGGGGGCGGTCCTCTGCCAACGCTCGTCGCTTCCAACCGGATCGACGGCTACTTCCTCGGCAATGCCCGCATCACCTGGAAGCAGGATGATCCGGCGCCATTCTCGGTGAGCCTGGAAGTGCAGAATATCTTCGAGAAATATTATTTCACGTCGCTCTATGAGCAGTTCGCCAGCCCCGGCACCATCTCCGGCGCGCCTGGCATGCCGCGCACCTGGGCGGTTACGCTGCGCAAGAACTTCTGAAGATCGGCGCTTGTCGATCAGCTAAATCTGGGAGGGGTCGGATCAATTCCGGCCCCTCTTCATTTGCGCTCCACTCGTCCCGCGAATGCGCCGAACGGCTTGATCTGGCGGGTGAAGACTGCATATTATGATAGGAAATAGGAATAGCGGGACAGGATCGCCACATGCTCATCAAACGGCTCGACCACGTCAATATTCGCACGCGGGATCTGCCGCCCGTCGTCGCCTTCTATCGCGACATATTGGAGCTTGAGGAGCGCGATCCGCCATCCAATCTGGATCGCACGATGGTGCGCTGGATGTATGATCACAAAGATGATCCCATCGTCCATATCAGCACGCCCGGCGCGCTGAGCGAGCATGGCGTTTATGATCAGATCACCGGGACGACCGGCGGCCTTGATCATGTGGCCTTCCAATGCATCGGCCTGGCGCCGCTCGTCGAGCGCCTGAACAAGCATGGCGTGCCCTGGCGTGAGAACCGTGTCGAGGTGATCAAGATGACACAGGTATTTTTGCATGATCCCACGGGCGTGCAGATTGAGCTGAATGTCTTTGATGAAGACCCGGGCGACTGATCAGCGCCCACTCAAAACGATAAAAGGCAAAAAGCCGATAAGACCGAGGAGAGATGCCATGAATGCGCCGGAAACGAAGATGACCGCTCCGCCGTCACAGGTCCGCAAGGTCGTGACCGTGCCGGAGATGTTCCCCGATCTTATCGCCAAACATGCCCACGCCGGTCGCTTTGTCCATTATGACGAGAAGGACAGCCCTTGGGTTCCGTTCGGCGAGAATGCCGCGATCAAGCATCTGCTCTTCGATACGCGGCACAATATCTATTCCAACATCTTGTGGATGAAAGGCCCAGCAGTCATCGGCACGCACAAACATCGTGGCTATGTCACGATGATGTGCCTGGAGGGCAGCGCCCATTATCTGGAATATGATTGGCTGGCGACGCCCGGCTGCTTCATTTACGAAACGCCCGGTGAGGCGCACACACTAGTCACGGATCATCCTGATGGCTGCAAATTGTTCGGCTGGATGCAGGGTCCGAACGAGTTTTACGATAGCGATGGCAATCTAGCCATGACCGCCGATGTATGGTGGTTCATGGACCATTATGAGAGCTATTGCCGCGAGAACGGCCTGCCGATCAACAAGGAGCTGTATCTGTGAGCCGTCCGCCCAAGGCGCTTGAACAGTTCGACATAGCTGGCCGCAGCGCGCTCGTAACCGGCGCTGCGTCCGGCATCGGCCTCGCCTATGCAGAGACGATGGCCGAAGCTGGCGCGCGGGTGACGCTGACCGATGTGGATGGCGATGCTGCCGAGCGCGAAGCGGCGCGCCTGCGCGGTGAAGGCTATGTTGTGCGCGCGGATCAGCTCGATGTGACCGACCGGCCACGCACGGCTGCCGTATTCGATGCGCACGCCGCAGCCTATGGCGGTCTCGATATCTGCTTTGCCAATGCCGGGCTTGGCATCGGCCCGGGCTTCTGGAATCCCAATGGCCATCGCGATCCGAACGGCCAGATCGACACGTATGACCCGGCAAATTGGGACCGGATCATCGCGATCAACCTGACCGGCGCTTACAACACGATGCGCGATGCGGCGCGGCTGATGAAGGCGTATGGCA
>CAMLFF010000166.1 GCA_946479185.1 uncultured Sphingobium sp. | reverse complement strand
GCTGATCGGCAAATCGCCCTGGCTACAATCAGTGCACGTCACGGCGCTGGACGCGCAGATTGGCGACTTGATCGAGGTCGATATTTTGAGCGGCGGGCCGAACAGCCTTGCGGGAGCCCTCCCGGCCTACTTGCCTGCCTGAGAGCGCAGCTGTCACATTATGGAACAGTAAGTGTCGAAAATTACAGCATTTCCACTCGGCTCGTCTTAGTTAACAAACTTGTAACCTTTATGCAGTCGCGCCGACTTATTGCGCTGCAAAAGGCTTCCCTGTCAGACATTACAGGGAAACACCACATGACCGCTCGCTTCATCGCTACGACCGGCGCACTTGCGCTCGCCATCGGCCTTTCATCCGTGGCGCAGGCTACGGTCATCGACCTCAACGAACTGCGCAACACGCGCAACAACACCTATTACGTCTATGGTCCCTACACGGAGCCAACGGGCGAGTATAAGCTGAGCTCCAGCAACTGCATCGCAAGCCGCAATGGGCCGACCTGCTTCACAAGCACTCCCACTTCGGGCCTCGGCAGTCTTGATCGGGAGGGCGCAGCGCTCACCAATTATGCAGGCGGCGCGATGGTCAGTGTTTCGCGCGTGGACGGCGCGGCATTTTTGCTCGACAGCATCGACTTCGCACCGCTTTACAATAATTTCAGCGGCTTCGGCTCCTCTACGCTGGATATCCTCTTCTCGTTCACGCTGGGTGATGGCTCGACCTCGAGCCAGACAATGACCATCGCCAACACGCCCGGTCAGCGCCTCACCAAGACGACGCTCGACTTCTCCTCCTATGGCTCGCTCCTTTCGATGGGCTGGACGGCCAAGGCTGGCTCGAGCGGCTTCGTGCAGTTCGATAACATCAACGTTGCCGCCGTGCCTGAGCCGCAGACCTGGGCCCTCATGATGCTCGGCTTCGGCATGCTGGGCGGCGTGCTGCGCCAGTCCAAGCGCAAGACCGCCCTCACCTTCGCCTGATCCTTCCTCCAGCGCTGGCCCCCGCTTGCACAATCGCAGGCGGGGGCTTTTTTGCGCCTTGATCCTGCCACGCCGCTCACCTTAGCGGACCCAACGCTTGATTTGCCGCCGCATCTCGGCCAACAGGCAAGAGAGACTCTGCAAGCATGAGCCTGCAGGAATGATCTCCCGAAAACACCGCTTCATCTCTTTGCAGCTTACGGCCCACAGCCCGCGCGGCATGGACGAGCATCCACAGAGACGCGACAAAAGAAAATATGAAATTTCCCCGCTTTTTCAGCTTTGCCAGCCATGATCTCGCTATTGATCTGGGCACCGTCAACACGGTCATTTACGTTGCCGGCAAAGGCATTGTTCTCAACGAGCCATCCGTAATTGCCATCGAGACCATCAATGGCATCAGCGAGATCAAGGCGGTTGGCGATGAAGCAAAGCTGATGCTCGGAAAAACGCCGGAAGGCGTGCGCGCTTTGCGCCCGCTGCGTGAGGGCGTGATCGCGGACATCGATATTGCCGAGCAGATGATCAAGCGCTTCGTAGACAAGGCGCTGGGTGGCCCCAGCCATTTGCGCCGTCGCAATCGGGTCGTGGTGGCCGTGCCATCGGGCGCAACGATGGTCGAGCGGCGCGCAATTCGCGACGCCACCTCCAATGCGGGCGCTTCACGGGTGCAGCTTATCGAGGAGCCGATGGCGGCTGCGATCGGCGCGGGCCTGCCCGTCATCGACCCCATCGGCGCGATGGTTGTGGATATTGGCGGGGGCACGACGGAAGTCGCTGTGCTCTCGCTCAGCGGCATTGCTTATAGCGGATCGGTGCGCGTGGGCGGCGACAAGATGGACGATGCCATCGCATCCTATATCCGCCGCCATCATAATCTCATGATTGGTGAAATCACTGCCGAGCGCGTGAAACAGACCATCGGCAATGCCATGACGCCGGTTGGCGCAGGCCAGCCAATGGGCGTGCGCGGGCGCGATCTTGTGAATGGCCGCCCGGCCGAGATCGAGATTACCGAGGCGCAGATTGCCGATGCGCTGCGCGAATCTGTCGGACAGATCGTGAGCGCCGTGATGAACGCGCTCGAAGAAACGCCGCCTGAGCTTTCGGCTGACATTATCGACGAGGGCATTACGCTGACCGGCGGCGGGGCTCTGCTGCGCGGCATTGATGAGGCGATTGCGGATGCGACCGGACTCTCCGTGAAAATCGCCGAAAACCCGCTGATGTGCGTGGCGATGGGTGCAGGCCGTGCGCTTGAAGAGACTGTCTATGATGGCGTGCTTGCCCTCGCTTGAGGACGGCTCGCCGCAGATGGGTTGGCTTATGTTATTAAAGCGCAGTTGGCCCCTTGTCCCCTGCCCTTCTCGTCTGGCATGAAGATGGGGATGACAGCATTTCTCACCGCGCACCGCGCACTGAGTCGCCCTCTTGCCTAAGCGGCAGCCCCCGGCCCAAGCCGGTGACCAAGCCAGGCTCGAGCTGGTATTCGATAAACCCTATCTGCTGGGTTCCCTGTTCGGCGAATATGATCAGAACCTCGTGGCGATTGAAAACCGCCTCGGCGTTTACATCGCCGCGCGGGGCAACAAGCTGCAGATCGAAGGCGAAGCGCAGGCGGCTGCCCGGGCGCGCGAAGTGCTGCAGGGGTTGTACAATCGCCTGTCGGTGGGCCAGCAAATCGATACCGGCGCCGTTGAGGCCATAATCGCCATGTCCGCCGAGCCGCTGCTCGACGGCATCATCCGCCGCGACGTCTCCGAGCCGCCCAAGGTGATGATCCGCACGCGCAAGAAGACCATCGTGCCGCGTTCTGAGAATCAGGGCCTCTATATGGAGGCGCTGGCCCGCAACGACATGATCTTCGCCCTCGGCCCGGCAGGCACGGGCAAAACCTATGTCGCGGTGGCGCAGGCCGTCAGCCAGCTGATCACCGGATCGGTCGATCGCCTCATCCTCTCCCGCCCTGCTGTTGAAGCAGGCGAGCGGCTGGGCTTTTTGCCCGGCGACATGAAAGAGAAGGTCGACCCTTATCTGCGGCCGCTTTACGATGCGCTTTACGATACGCTGCCTGCCGAGCAGGTCGAGCGTCGCATTGCCAGCGGCGAGATTGAGATCGCGCCCCTCGCCTTCATGCGCGGGCGCACGCTCGCCAATGCCTTTATCATTCTCGATGAAGCGCAGAATACCACCATTGCGCAGATGAAAATGTTCCTCACCCGCTTTGGTGAAGGGAGCCGCATGGTGATCTGCGGCGATCCCAAGCAGGTCGATTTGCCGATGCCGGGCTCATCGGGCCTTGCCGATGCGGTGCAAAAGCTGGAGGGAATCGAGGGCATCTCCGTCAATCGCTTCACCACCGCCGATGTCGTGCGCCACCCGATTGTGGGGCGGATCGTCGCTGCTTATGAAGGTGACAATGCTTGACGTTGTGATGGATGCTGGCCCGACCTGGCCGGACGCAACCGATTGGAATGCGCTAGCTCTGCGCGCGGTGCGGGCAGGCCTTGCCCAATCCTCCCAGTCGCACATCATTTCTGCCAGCAAGCCGCAGGTCGAGCTCTCCGTAAAGCTGTCCGACGATGCCGAGGTGCAGGGCCTTAACGCCTCGTTCCGCGGGAAGGACAGGCCGACCAACGTGCTCTCCTTCCCGATGATTCAGCCTGATCTGATTGAGGCAATCTCCAACACCGATGATGGCGAAGTGCTGCTGGGCGATATCATTCTAGCGCATGAGACTTGCGCGCGTGAGGCGCAGGAGCGGCGTGTTTCGCTGGAGGATCACACCACCCACCTCATCATTCATGGCACTCTGCATCTGATTGGCCATGATCATGAGAATGATGCCGATGCCGAAGCGATGGAAGCGCTCGAAATACGAGCACTTGAAACATTGGGCATTGCTGATCCATATGGGGACCGCGAACCCGGCTCGACGGGCGCAATCGACGAAACAGGGATTTGACCGACACAATGTCCGACACAGCCACCGCCTCTCCATCCAAAGAGGGCGATAGTAGTAGCGACGGCGGCCGAATATGGCGGGGCCTCAAGGCCCTGCTTTTCGGAGATAATGGTGGCACCAACCTCCGGCAGGAGCTGGAGAATGTCATCGAGCAATATGATGGGCAGGATGACGAAGGCCCCTCCAAGGGCGATCTGACGCCCATCGAGCGGCAGATGCTCCGCAACATGCTGCACTTTAGCGAACACACCGTCGATGACGTTGCCGTGCCGCGAGCAGACATTATCGCAATTTCGCAGGATGCGAGCTTCCCTGATTTGATGGCGCTCTTCACCGAGGCGGGCCACAGCCGCATCCCGGTGTATAAGGATACGCTCGATCATATCACGGGCATGATCCACATCCGCGATGCCTTCGCCATATTGGCGCGGGGGGAGAACTATCCCGACAATCTGGAAAGCCTGATCCGTCAGCCGCTCTATGTGCCGCAGAGCATGGGTGTGCTTGACCTGCTTGCCGAAATGCGCGCCAAACGCACCCATCTGGCAATCGTGCTGGATGAATATTCAGGCACGGACGGCCTGCTCACCATTGAAGATCTCGTCGAGGAAATCGTCGGCGATATCGAGGATGAGCATGATGATGAGCCCGAGGCTATGCTGGTGCCGATTGACGGCGGCATGTGGGACGCCGATGCGCGTGCAGAACTGGACGATATTGCCGAAACGATCGATCCCAAACTCGCCGAAGTGGATTCCGATGTCGACACGATCGGCGGGCTGACTTTTGTGATCGCAGGCCGCGTGCCGGAAACGGGCGAAACAGTGCTGCACGAGCAGAGCGGCTGGCGGATCGAAATTGTCGAGGCGAACCCGCGCCATGTGATGCGCGTGCGGCTGCACCCGCCAGAGAAGATTGCCGCGACGCAGGAAGATTAAAGGCTAAGCTGCGCGCGCGGTCGCGACCCTTGCCGGGCGACCAATGCCCAGTTCTGCCAGGAGCTGAGCCAGCCATCGCGCATCATCTTCCGCGCGATGGCGGCGCAGACGCTGTAGATCGACGCTCGCCAGCGCCGCCTTGAGACGATCATTGCCAACATCATTGAAGGCGCGAAGCTCAGCAAGGCAGCGCACAGGCAAATGAAGCGGGTCTCCAGCCGCCTCGAACAAAGCACGAGACCAGCTATCATCGAAATAGCTGTCGGCAATCACATCGCGGCCATGCACGGCAGCTTTGAGCCGCGCGGCAACGTCGGCAACGTCCAGCCCCTCGGCGTCCAGCTTCTCGCGCGTGATACCGTGCAGGCCTTCTGCCTCTGCACTCCACTGCCAATCCGACCAGCTCGCGTGCGGACGAATGAGCCATGACTGGCTCCACCCGCTCGCATCGGCAATACCGACCTCGATTGGGAAGGAGCGGCCATATTGCGGCAGGCATGATGCTTCAAAATCGATGGCAATGAAGGCCATTCACAAATCCTCTGGCAATCGAGCGGACGAAAACCGCTCAAAGCCCCCATCCTCTCCCACCAGCAGGACGCCCGATATGGGCTTTCGTTCCTGTCCTGCCGAATGCAAGAACGACGCTAATGATCACAGGTTAAGAATTGGGTCTGCGGGCTCGTGCGTAAAGGCGCAAACAGCGAGCGCAGCACTTAGCCCAGCGGCAAAAGCGCCGCGACGATCTGGCGATCTTCCTGCCGCAACACACCCCATGCGCGCGCGGCTGCCCGACTGTCCATCGCCTCGACACCAATGCCCTGCGCCTCGAGTGCTTCCACGAACAGACGACCCGGCCGCACAAGTCCCGCACCTGTGCCGAGCAGCAGAAATTCAGGAGTGGACGATGATTGCAACAGATCCGCCAGCATATCAGCGCTGAGCAAATCGACGCTCGCAGGGGCAACCCAATCGCGCGCATCATCAGCTGTGAGCCACAGCCCCCGCTCGAACAGGCGCTCGCCCACACGGAAGCCCTGCCCTGAAAAGCCAGTTACAACCGGGCCATTGGTCAAGTCTTCGCGACGAAGCTCCACGCGCTATCCTTCGCTACCAGAAACGAGCGCGGCATCAACGCCGCGGCATCGTCTCATTCTGGGTGATGCGCTCTGCGCCTGCAACCGCCGGACCAGCCTTCGCCACAAAGCTATCCGATCCCACCTTGGTCCACACGAGGATTGGTGCAGACATATACATGGACGAATAGGTGCCGACGAAAATGCCAAACAGCATCGCCGCCGTGAAGCCGAAGATCACTTCAGGTCCGAGCAGCAACAGCACGAGCAGCGTGATAATCATCGTGAGCGACGTCATGACCGTGCGTGCCAGCGTTTCGTTGATCGAAAGATCGAGCAGCTCAATCAGCGCCATCTTGCGATATTTGCGCAGATTTTCGCGGATGCGGTCGTAAATGACGATCGTATCGTTCAGCGAATAGCCGATGATGGTCAGCAAGGCCGCAACGATGTTGAGGTTGAACTCCATCTGCGTCAGCGCGAACAGGCCCAGCGTCAGAACAACGTCATGGACCAGTGCAAACAGCGCACCCACGCCGAATTGCCACTCAAACCGCACCCAGATGTAGATCGAAATCGCGATCATCGCGAAGAACAGTGCCCAGGCGCCCGTGCGGAACAATTCGCCGGAGACTTTGCCAGACACCGTATCGACGCTACCAAATTTGGCGTCGGGATTGGCCTTGAGGATTGCCGCTTTCAGCCGGTCCGCAGCCGCATTGGCAGCCTCCTCGCCACCTTCAGGCAAAGGCGTGCGGATCGCGACATCAGTCGGCGCGCCGAACTGCTGTATGTTCACATCACCCTCGACGATGCTGCCGATGGTGTTGCGCAGAGCGTCAAGATCCGCTGGCTGCGAAAAGCTGACGCGCATCATTTGCCCGCCGACGAAATCGACGCCCAGATTGAGGCCGCGCGTTGCGACGAGCGCGATCGAAACGATGATCGACAGGACGCTGATCGCCATCGCGATATGGCGCCACTTGAGGAAGAGGATGTTGGTGTCGTCAGGGACGAGCTTGAGCAAACGCAATGTTCCGGCCCCTCAAATAGTCAAAGTCGTGGGCCGCGAGCGCAGCCAGATGGAGGCGAACATGCGCGTTACCGTCACGGCGGTGAAAACCGACGTGAAAATGCCGATCATCAGAACGACGGCGAAGCCCTTGATAGGCCCCGAGCCGAAATAGAACATCAGAACGGCGGCGATCACATTGGTCGTGTTCGCATCAAAGATGGCGCGCTGCGCTTCCTTATAGCCCGTATCGATGGTGGTGATGATCTTGCGGCCCCTGCGCTGCTCTTCGCGAATGCGCTCATTGATGAGCACGTTCTCA
>CAMLFF010000165.1 GCA_946479185.1 uncultured Sphingobium sp. | reverse complement strand
GGAGCGAACGTACGACTTCGAGGACGCGCTTTCCGGCCCATGCCTGCCGACGATTTGGGGGGTGACCATGCCGACCGCCTGGGGCGGGGCAATATCCGGCACCGTCGCGCACCCGGCTATTCCGCCAAGTGCGATGCATAGAATGGCGGTAAAGCCGAGCACGGGCGAGAGATTCCCCGGCGCGATGAGCAAGCCGCAAAGGCCTGTAAACACCACCAGCGTCAGCACGCGCGGCTTGGTCAGCGCGAGCAGATCACGCCAGTCCGCGGGCATCGGGACGGAGGATGCCGCCCTGTCGCTCATCAGCATTGGTGCTTCACTCGCCAAAACGTCCGGCCTCTGCTCAATCTGGGTCATTTGCTCTTATACACCATCGAGGGCGCCGCTGCGCCCTCGAAGATCCAAATTCAGGTCAGGCGGTCGGCTGGACTGTCCCATCGACCGCCTGAGATTTCATGCTCAGTCGATGACTGGCAGCGTCTCGAACTGGTGATAGGGCGGCGGGCTGGACAGGGTCCATTCCAGCGTCGTCGCGCCCTCGCCCCACGGATTGCCCGCAGCGACCTTACCAGCCGTGAACGAATAGATGATGTTCAGGAACCAGATGCCGACGCCAGCCGCCATCAGGATATAACCGAACGATGCAATGCCGTTCCAGTAGGCCAGCGCGTCCGTATAATCCGGCACGCGGCGCTGCATGCCGCTCATCCCCAGGAAGTGCATCGGGAAGAACATGATGTTCACGCCGACGAAGAACACCCAGAAGTGGAGCTGGCCGAGGAACTCGCTGTACATGCGACCGCTCATCTTCGGGAACCAGTAATAGAAACCGGCGAAGAGCGAGAAGACGGCACCGAGCGAGAGCACATAGTGGAAGTGTGCGACCACATAATAGGTGTCGTGCAGGTTATCATCGATGCCGCCATTGGCGAGCACGACGCCGGTCACGCCACCAACGGTGAACATGAAGATGAAGCCAAGCGACCACACCATCGGCGTCTTGAAGGTCAGCGAACCGCCCCACATCGTTGCGATCCAGGAGAAGATCTTGACGCCGGTTGGCACCGCGATGACCATGGTTGCCGCCGTGAAGTACATCTTCACGTTCACGCTCATGCCGGTGGTGAACATGTGGTGCGCCCACACGATGAAGCCGACGACGCCGATCGCGACCATGGCATAAGCCATGCCGAGATAACCGAACACAGGCTTGCGGCTGAAGGTCGACACGATCTGGCTGACAATGCCGAAGCCGGGCAAGATCATGATGTAAACTTCAGGATGGCCGAAGAACCAGAAGAGATGCTGATACAGCACGGGATCACCGCCGCCAGCCGCATCATAGAAGACCGTACCGAAGTTGCGATCCGTGAGCAGCATGGTGATGGCCGCAGCAAGCACCGGAAGCGCGAGCAGCAGGAGGAAGGCAGTGACGAGCACGGACCAGACGAACAAGGGCATCTTGTGGATCGTCATGCCCGGTGCGCGCATGTTGAAGATGGTCGTGATGAAGTTCACCGCGCCCAAAATGGAGCTTGCGCCGGCGATGTGGAGCGAAAGGATCGCCATATCCACGGCAGGTCCAGGGCTACCCGAGGTCGAGAGCGGTGCATAGACCGTCCAGCCGGTGCCCGCGCCATTGCCCGTGCCGCCGGGCACGAAGGTGGAGCCGAGCAGCAGCAGGAACGCAGGAACGAGCAGCCAGAAGCTGACATTGTTCATGCGCGGGAAGGCCATGTCTGGCGCGCCGATCATGATCGGAACGAACCAGTTGCCAAAGCCGCCGATGATGGCCGGCATGACCATGAAGAACACCATGATCAGGCCGTGCGCCGTGATCAGGACGTTCCACAGATGATAGGCCTGATCGATCGTCGCATCCGCGCCGTCCGAATATTGCGCCCACATCTGGAGATATTGAATGCCGGGCTGAGCGAGCTCGGCGCGCATCAAGCCGGAAATGGCACCACCGATGACGCCCGCGATAATCGCGAAAATCAAATAGAGTGTGCCGATGTCCTTATGGTTGGTGGACATGAACCAGCGGGAAAAGAATGCTGGCTTGTGATCGGCGTCATGATCGTCGTGAGCATGGCCGCCATGGAAATCTTCTGCGGTTGTCGTTGTCATGGTCGGTACCCTCAGGACGAAGTGGCTGGCGCGGCGACGGGCGCAGCAGCATTGGCGGCAGCAGGCTCAGGAGCAGCCGGTGCGGCAGCGGCTGGCGCGGCGGCAGCAGGCTCAGCCGCCGCTTGACCCGCCATCGTGCCGCCCTGTGATTGCACCCACTGCGCGAAACGGGCCTGGCTCACCACCTCGACTGCGATTGGCATGAAGCCATGACGCGCACCGCAAAGCTCGGAGCAGACGCCGTAATACAGGCCTTCCTTCTCGATGGTGATGGTCTTCTCGTTGAGGCGACCCGGCACGGCATCTTCCTTCAGCCAGAAGGCTGGAACGGAGAAGCTGTGGATCACGTCAGACGCGGTGATGATGAACTTGATCGGCACGCCGACAGGCACAACCACGCGGTTATCAACACCAAGCAGGCGAGGCTCGCCACGCTTGAGCGCCTCTTCAGGCGGCAGCATGTTGGAAACAAATTCGCCAATGCCATTGTCGGGATATTCATAGCCCCAATACCACTGATAGCCTGTCACCTTGATGGTGATGGCATTTGCAGGCGCTGGCTTGAACTGCTTGGCGAGCAGGTCGATTGAAGGAATCGCGATGCCGATGAGGATCAGCACCGGCGCCAGCGTCCACACGATCTCGATGAAGGTGTTGTGCGACGTGCGCGAGGCCACCGGATTGGCTGCGCGGCGATACCGCACGACGCACCAGAGCAGCAGACCGAGAACGAACAGCGAGATCACCGTGATCAGCGGCAGCAGGAGCGCATCGTGCATCCACAGCGCATATTCGCCGTTGGCCGTTACCTGCTCCTGGAACGTCACTTCGCCCGGGGCCGGCTGACCGATTCCCGCGACTGGCTTGGCATGATCAAAAGCTGGCGCGACGTCTGCCGCTGGCGCTGCTGTGTTGGACACTGCCTCTGCTGCTGGCTCTGCTGCCACGGACTGCGGCGCTGTCGCGGCCTCAGTCTGCGCAACGGCAGATGAGGATGCTGCTGCGCCAAAGCCCAGAGCAATCGCCATCATGACGGCATTGATTCTTCTACTCATGCGGTCGACCTGCTTTCGATATTTTAGGCCGCGATCCCCCCTTGTGGAGAGCGGCCCCCCTTCATTCGTCTCCGCGCCCCTATACGCAGCCATTCCCGATGCCTCAAGCGTTGAAATGGGCCTAAATGCGCGATGCGGGATGGGCCGCCAAACGGAGGGCCAGACGGGACGTTGATTGTCGGTCGATCCACCGCTATCTGCCCGGCTCGACACAGCAGGATCACAGACAAGATGACAGAATCGGAAGTGCTGGCGGAATTCCGGGCAGCCGACGCTCTCCTCCAAGGCCATTTCTTGCTCTCATCAGGCAAGCACAGCGCCAATTATCTCCAGTGCGCGCGCGTTTTGATGAACCCGGAGCGCGCTGGTCGCCTTGCGGTCGTGCTGGCCCAACAGTTGCCGCGCGACATTCGCATGGCCATTGATGTGGTCGTTTCCCCGGCGATGGGCGGCATCATCATCGGCCATGAGATGGGTCGGGCACTCGGCAAAGACGCGCTTTTTCTCGAACGTCCACAAGGCACCTTCATTTTCCGGCGCGGCTTTGAGCTTGCTCCCGGCCAGAAGGTGTTGATGGTGGAAGATGTGGTGACCACCGGACTTTCCTCGCGTCAGGCGATGGAAGCGGTACGGCTGGCGGGCGGCGAAGTGATCGCCGAGGCAGCGTTGGTGGATCGCTCGGCAGGCGAGGCCAATCTTGGCGTACCTTTCTTCCCGCTCGTGAGCCTCAACTTCCCCGCTTATGATCCCGATGAACTGCCGCCTGAGCTGGCAGCCATCCCCGCGACAAAGCCCGGCAGCCGCGCATGAGCGCGCCCGCTCATCTGCGGCTCGGCATCAACATCGATCATGTCGCGACGATCCGTAATGCGCGCGGCACCGACTATCCCGACCCATTCCGCGCGGCCCTGATCGCGCAGGAAGCGGGCGCCGATGGCATCACCGCGCATTTGCGTGAGGACCGGCGGCATATTACCGACGGCGACATCGCCCGGCTCTCAAGCGAGCTGACCATCCCGTTCAATTTCGAGATGGCGGCGACGGAAGAAATGCTGGCGATTGCCCTGCGCCACCGTCCCCATGCGGTGTGCCTCGTGCCCGAGCGGCGCGAGGAGCGCACGACTGAAGGCGGGCTGGACGCGGCGGGATTGCATAATGTGCTGGCGCCCATCGTCGATCAGCTTGGCGAGGCTGGTTGCAGGGTGTCGCTGTTCATCGAGGCCGATGAGCGGCAGATCGATGCAGCGCTGCGGCTTAAAGTGCCGGTCGTGGAGCTGCACACAGGCCGCTATTGCGAAGTCGAGGGCGATGAGCGCGTGCGCGAGCTGCGCCGCATCACCGATATGGCAGCGCTTGCCGCCAAGAATGGCATCGAGCCGCATGCTGGCCATGGGCTGACCTATGAGAATGTCGCGCCGATTGCCGCGATTCCACAGGTGGCGGAGCTCAACATTGGGCATTTCCTCATCGGCGAGGCGATTTTTCTCGGCCTCGACGAGAGCGTGGCGCAGATGCGCCGGCTTATGGATGCCGCGCGCGGCACTGCATGATCATCGGCCTCGGATCGGACCTGTGCAACATCGAGCGAATTCAAAATTCGCTGGATCGCTATGGGGCGCGATTCGAGCAGCGGGTTTTTACGCCGGTGGAGATCGCCAAGGCTGACAAACGCCCCTTCACCCGTGCGGCAACCTTCGCCAAGCGCTTCGCCGCGAAGGAAGCGTTCAGCAAGGCTGTCGGCACCGGCTTCAAGGCTGGCGTGTTCATGAAGGACATCGGCGTGGTCAACCTCCCCTCCGGCGCGCCAACCCTTGCGCTGAGTGGAGGCGCAAAGGCGCGACTCGATGCCTTGACCCCACCGGGCGCCACCCTATTTGTTCACCTGACATTGACCGACGATCACCCCTGGGCTCAGGCATTCGTCATTCTGGAGGCTCGCTTTCCGTGACGGATGACGCAACGATCAGGACGCGTGAGACGCGCGCCAAGGTTTCCAGCAATGGCACGGACTGGTGGGCAGAGCTGAAAAGCATTCTTTTCCTGCTGCTTGCGGTGCTGGGTTTCCACAGCTTCATCGCCAAGCCGTTCTACATCCCCTCGGAATCCATGATGCCGACGATGCTGGTTGGGGATCGGCTGATCGTGACCAAATATGCCTATGGCTGGTCTTATGTGTCGCCCACCATCCCCAACCCGGCGGCGATTTTCCGCAGCATCGTGTTGCGCGGTCCGCCGGAAGCCTGGGGCATCACCCTGCCCTTTATGAAGGGCCGCGTCTGGGGCTCCCTGCCGGAGCGTGGCGACATCGTCATCGTGACGCCGCAGCACAGCAATGAGGATTATATCAAGCGCGTCGTTGGCTTGCCGGGCGATTTGTTCGAGGTGCGCGATGGTGTCGTGATCATCAATGGTGTGCCGGTGAAGCAAGTGGCGTTGCCGCCGCTGCGCATGCCGGTGGACGCCAATGCACCCTGCGACCCGCGCCAGTTCCCCGGCGCACTGCAGTTGCAGCCGGATGGGTCGGAAGTGTGCGTGCTGCCGGTGAAGCGCGAGACGCTGCCCAATGGCCGCAGCTACGAGATCATCGACATGGGTGCGCGCGAGACGGATTGGTATGGTCCTGAGCGGATCGCGCCCGGCCATGTGTTCCTGATGGGCGACAATCGCGACAATAGCGCGGATAGCCGCGTGGCCGCTGTGCAGCAGGGGCTTGGTGGGGCGGTGCCTTGGGAATCCATTGGCGGACGGGCTGTTTTCATCACCTTCTCGCTGAATGGATCAACGCGCCTCAATCCGGCGACCTGGCTCTCTGGCTTCCGCAGCGGGCGTGCGGGCATGTCCCTTCATCCTGAGCAGAGTGAAACGTCAGCGGCAGCGACCAAGTGACCGAGCGCAAGGCGAGCGTTGCAGCCGCTAAGCCAAGCACAACGACGCGGCGCCGAACGGTGAAACCGGTGGTGAAGCCCTCCCCTGCCCGGCCTGAGAAAAGCGCGGCTTCTGAGGCCAACCATGAGGCCGGGCCGATGGACGCGCTGTCGCCGGACTTCTGGTCCGAACTGCGCCGCGCCCTCATCTGGATCGGTGTGATCGGAGCGGCGGCGCTGATCGTGCTGCTCATTCAGCCCTTATTGTTCGTGCTGTTTGCCATCGTGATTGCGGTGATGCTGGATGGCGGGACGAGGTTGCTGGGCCGCGTGCTGCCGATCGGGCGAGGCTGGCGGCTGACCATCGTGGTGCTGGGCATCATCATGTTCGTGACCTGGACCTTCTGGCTGACGGGCACGCAGGTTTCCGAGCAAGCCGCACAATTGCCCGCGCTTATCGAATCGCAATTCAACCGCTTCTCGGCGTGGCTGAGCAGCCGGGGCATCAATATCGGTCTTGATGAGGTCAAACAGGCTGGCCAGCAATTGCTCGGATCGCTTGGCCGTGTGACAGCAGCGCTTAGCTCTGCCGCTGGCATTCTCTCCAGCGTCATCATGATGCTGGTGCTGGCCATCTTTCTTGCTGTCGAGCCAGCGATTTACGCCAAGGGGCTCTGCTGGTTCGCGCCGCGCAGCAACCGTGAGGGCATGGCGGACCTGCTCGACAAGTTGGGCGCCACCCTGCGCCGCCTGATGGCCGCCCGATTGTTAGGGATGGTCGCGACGGGCCTGCTGACCGGCGTGCTGCTCACCATCGCGGGCGTGCCGATGGCGACCTTGCTCGGCATCCTCACTTTCATGCTCGCCTTCCTGCCCAATATCGGCGCGATCATCTCCGGCGTGCTGATTACGCTGGTGGGCTTTTCCGTCGATACGCAGCACGGCCTGATTGCGCTCGGCATCTATTTCGCGGTGCAGACGGTGGAGAGCTACCTCATCACGCCGAGCGTTGCGCGTCATGCGGTGAACATCCCACCCGCGCTGGTGCTGGGGGCGCAGATCATGTTCGGCAGCCTGTTCGGCATATTGGGGCTCGCGCTGGCCGACCCGATGCTGGCGATGATGAAGACCATGCTGGAAGACAGGGCGAAGAAGCGCGTGGAAGCCGAAGAGGCCTGAGCTGGACCGATTGCTGGTCGGACGAAGACCCAGACGCCGCGTCTGCAGGCCCCACCTGATAGATCCCCT
>CAMLFF010000164.1 GCA_946479185.1 uncultured Sphingobium sp. | reverse complement strand
AGCACGAAGCTGGCGGTCTTGCCGGTGCCCGTCTGGGCGACGCCGATGATGTCGCGCATCATCAGGACCGAGGGGATCGCCTGCATCTGAATGGGGGTAGGCTCTGTGTAGCCCGATTCCTCAACAGCTCTGAGCAATTCGTCTGACAGGCCGAGATCGGCAAATGACATCAGGTTTCCATATGGTGAGGGGTGCGCTCTTGGGCCGAACAGCGCAGCACGGAGCGCGCGGCCAACCGCCCGCGCAATGGGCAAATCCAGCGATTCTGTCAAGAATTTACGGTTGGATCCGATCGGAAGCATCGTGACGGTGGCGATATTGTCGCATCGGCGGCGTGTAATTCGTGGAATGAATGGACAATTTAGGTGGGCACGGCTCGATCAGCGAGCCAGCTTTGCCGATCGGCAGTGAACACGAGTTGCTGGCGCAGGGCATGGCCTTTTGGCAGCGTCGGCGCCTCGAAATCGCGCTCTGGCCGCCTAATCATGCCGAGGCGGCGCATCAGATTTTGGGATGGCAGGTTCTGGGGAGATGCCCAGCTTGTGATGGTTTCGATGCCGCAACGTTTGAACCCATCGCGAAACGCAGCCGTCGCTGCCTCGCTCGCATAGCCTTGTGCCCAGCAGTCTGCTGCAAAGCGCCATGCGGCTTCCGTGCAGGTGCCGAGCGGATGGCGCGGGCGATCGAACAGCCGTAGCCCGGCAAAGCCGATCAATCGTTGATCCGCTTTCCGCTCGACGGCCCAGATGCCGAAGCCGTGTGAATCGAAATAGGCATCGTTTCGGATGAGGTAGAGGAGGGAGTCCGCCGCAGTCATCGGGCCGGCTGCGATCCAGCGCATGACGGCTGGATCAGCATTGATTGCCGCTGCGGGTGCAACATCGGCGTCATGCCAGCGGCGCAGGATCAGTCGCTCGGTTTCCAGGGTAACCAGTCGCAATCTCCAGATGACGGCCTGCGCTTGAAGAGCCCAGTGTCTGGAGAAGGAGTTGATCCGTCAACTAGAATGTAAGGAAGGGCAACCAAGCACGAGCAGACCGTCTGATTACGGTTATAACGGCTCGTGCATTTTGGGAAAACGGATCTGGCACCACCGGGCCAGCAGCATCGAATTAGCCTGATGGTGCCAGATCGCAGATATTCAAACGGTCAATTCAGGGGATCGTTCCCGCCGAACAGAAAGATATTCGCTACGGGTTGAGCGAGGCCCCGCTCAAACCTCCTGCTGGAGCGGATCGGGCTCATGGCCCTGCTCTGCGCTGCGGCGCCATGCCAGGTAGCCGATCATTGCAATGGCGGCACCTGCAGCCGCGATGACAGCCGGGTTGCGCACAGCAAAGCGGCTGGCCGTCCGGAGCAAGGGGAAAGCAGCAAGCCCGGTCATCAGCCGATCGCTCTTGCTTGGGCGCACCCTGCGCGCGACTGCCGAATGTGAAAGTCTGTGCGAGGCTGCGGTCGCCAACTTGGAAACGCGCTGGCCAGCATGCTCGGCAGCACTGGCGACGACGGGCAGGCTGCGACTTGCGACCTTCTGCGCACCCGCCTTGAGATAGACGATGGCGTCGCGGCCATCTTCATAAGTGGGTATTTTGGCGGTGACGGTCTTCATGACATTGCTCCGTATCCGTGGGACGTGACTCCCTCATTCAACGGGATGGCGCATGAATAGTTCCGTAACGACGCGCTTCGAGCGGAGCGTAGAAGGCCGGAAATTTGAAATTTGGAGGAGTTGGCCGGTCCCCGCACATTCTGGGGGGGTGAGGAGGGCAGGAACCGGCCATGTATCACTGGCATCAATGGGGGGGTGCGATGCCAGTTACAAAGGCTCAAATGCCCGGCAAACATGTTGGTTCCCATTTTTCCAAAAAATAAAATTCTTGTGAGGAAGTGCCGGGAAACTGTACATCCGACGCGCTTTAGACCGTCGCTGCCGCTATCAGGGCTGCAGCTACGGCATGATTTTGATTAGCAGATGAGGCTTGTTACATGGCGTTTTCCGACCTTATTGCAAAACAGCTTCCCTATCTGCGGCGCTACGCGCGCATTCTGACCGGCTCCCAATCTCTGGGCGACGGTTTCGTTCGTGAACTGCTTGAGGCTGCCCTGGTCGATCAAGGCCTGCGCAGCCAGATTTCTGAAACGCGTGTCGGTCTGTTTGCCGCCTTCTCCAAAATTTACACGACTGCCGGGGCAGAACTCGAAGTGGCTGGGCTTGGCGGTGGATCGCAGGAAAGCGCGACCGCATCGAGCCGCCTTGAGCTGGTGACGCCGCTGGCGCGCCAGGCCCTGCTGCTCAGCGCGGTGGAAGATTTTTCCGAAGCCGAGATCGCACAGGTGCTCGATTGCCCTGAGGATGAAGTGCGCGCACTCATCGATAGCGCGATTTCGGAAATCGAGACGGGTAGCCGCCTCAATGTCCTCATCATCGAGGATGAGCCGCTCATCGCCTTGCAGATCGAGGAGATCGTGACGTCGCTCGGCCATAACCCGGTTGGCACGGCAGCAACGCATACGCAGGCGGTGAGCCTGTTCGATCAGTATCGGCCAGACCTTGTGCTGGCGGATATCCAGCTTGCCGATGGCAGCTCGGGCATCGATGCGGTCAACGAAATTCTCGAGAAGTTCACTGTGCCGGTCATTTTCATTACCGCCTTCCCCGAGCGTCTGCTTACGGGCGAACGTCCGGAGCCGACCTATCTGATCACCAAGCCGTTCAGCGACGAGTTCGTGCGCGCGACGATTGGTCAGGTTTCCTTCTTCGGATCGACCGCAACGCTGAGCTGAACGGCCGGACACATCTTTGCGCACTAAAAAGCCGCCTCGGACTTCGATCCCGGGGCGGCTTTTTCATATGCGGTTGGAGCTGCCAGGCTTTAAGTGGAGGCGGGGTCTTCCTTGCGTAACCGGAAGGATCTCGGCACCCGCATGGGGATGGCGAATTCGCAGCGCAGCCCGCTCGGTGGGAACTCGATCTTGATCGGGCTGCCCAGTTCATGCGCCAAGGCGCGCTGGATGAGGTTGAGCCCGAAGCCACGCTTAGTCGGCTCGCTCACGGTGGGGCCGCCTTGCTCTTCCCACAGCACCGAGATCATATTTTCATCGATGATCTGCCAGTGGATCGAGACCCGACCGGCATCGGTGAACAATGCGCCATAGCGTGTCGCGTTGGTCAGCAACTCATGGAGGGCGAGGCCAATCGACAGGGCGTCATTGGGCGAGATGAGGACATTGGGGCCATCGGTGATGATGCGGCCGGCGGCATGATCATGGGAGCTTAGCTGCGCCTCAACTAGCGCCTTGAGATCCGTGGGCCCCCATTCCGCGCCATCGAGCAGGGAGTGGCTGGCGGCAAGCGCGCGCACACGTTCCATCAGGCTGTTGGCGAACACATCTATGTCTGTCGCGCTGCGCCGGGTGAGGGCGATGATCGACGTGACGTTGGAGAGCGAATTTTTGACCCGGTGGTTGAGCTCGCGAACAAGCGCGGCACGCTCGGCTTCCCGCGCGGCCTGGGCATCGACCAAAGCAAGCAGGTCTTCGTTACGGCGCTGCGCGAGGAGAATGTAAGCGAGCAGCAGGAGCGAGAATGATATGCCGCCGATCAGCACGACCAGCGTGAGCGGATAGAGCGCGTGCTTGCTGATGGGGTGATAGCGCACAACCCATTGCTGATCGAAGACGGAGAAGCGCTGCTCGACCGGGGCGCCGAGGCGCTCCTCGCTGGTGGTGGAGAAGATACGCTCTTCACCCTTTTGCGTAATGTCGAAAATCTCGATCTGGCCGGTTTCGAGCAACTCGGGCTTCACGGCGGAGCGGATGAAATCAACCGTGCGAATGCCACCAGCGACAAAGCCTTTGAAGCGTCCGCTATTGGCATCCGTAACGGGGAGGAACACGACGAAGCCGGTAGGGCCGGGGGCCTGGCCATCGGTCGCCAGCTTGATCGGATCGGTTGCTGCCAGAGAATTGGTGCGGCGCGCCCGGTCCATGGCAGCGGCGCGCCGTGCTTCCGCATACATGTTCCGCCCGAGATATTTCATGTTGCTGGTGGTGCGCGGCTCGACCATCGTGATGGCGTTGATCGTGCGGTCCGTGGCGGGCGGCTGGGGAGAGACGCGGAAATTCGGGTGGCCAAGATCGTTCATGCGCTGGGTGAGATTTGGCAGATTGCCGCGGCTCACGGCCTCTGACCATGCGAGCGCAACGACGCCGGTCATGTCATAATCGAGGCGCAGGCGCTCGGCGAACTGGCGGAAGAAATCGGGGGATACGGTTTGCGCGCTGATCAAAAGCGCACTTGTTGCCTGAAAATAGGCGCTGTTGGTGGCGGCCTGCCGCTCGATTGCGGCGACGATTTCACCACTACGCACGACGTCCGCCGCGCGCGCGGTTTTCACTGAGGCATATTCCACCGAAAAGGCGCTCGCCCCGACCAGGACAAGGGCCGTAACGAATACACCGATGGGAGTGGCGCGCGGATAATCTCGCAGCCAGCGATCAAACCGGCCCTTCGCCCGATCCCCAAAATTCCATTTCGCCATGAACTTAATTGAACTCTCGTCTCTAACCCGGAACTCTTTGAGGCAAGGATCGTTCCCCCACCATCGAACATGTGGAAGGACTGCCTTGATGTCGAACAGTGCACTGAATGCAAAGCCAAAAAATGCACCGTTCGATACCGCTATTGAGAAGAGCAACACCAAGCTGATCGCCGCGCCTATCGCTAGGCATGAGCAGAATGTGTGGATGTTGCGAGCAGTGGCAAGTTGATGACGCAGCAAAATTCTATCGTAGCAGTAGATTCCCGACGATTGGGCTTAATGTTGACCTCAAAAGGCTGTTTGAAAAATCGTGGATTTCATTCTCGACAAATTCCCTCGCATCGGTGCAGATAAAGGCATGTCCAGCACGCCTGAAAAGCCCGCCTCCGAGCAAGCGCAGAACAAGGCACGCGCCAAACCCGTCTGGGCCGAAGGGCTGAGGCGGATGTATGACGAAGTCGTGGATGAAAAGATTCCAGACGACTTTGCGGCGCTCCTCAGAAAGCTGGATAATAGTGGTGACGCAGCCTAGCCCCGCTGGCGAATTTGACTTCCGCGCCGAATTAACGGGAGTCTTGCCGCACCTTCGCGCTTTTGCACGTGGTCTTTGTGGTCGTCCAGATTATGCCGACGATCTCGTCCAGGAAGCGATGCTGAAGGCTTGGGCTGCGCGCAACTCGTTCCAGCCAGGCACGAGCATCCGCAGCTGGACCTTTGTGATTTTGCGCAACGTGTATCTGAGCGAAGCGCGCCGTAATCGGTTCCGTGGCGATTATGATCCGGACATGGCGGAAAAGCTGCTCAGTCAGGCGGCAGGGCAGGAGGATGGCCTGCATATGGGCGATCTTCGGTCTGCCATGATGCGCCTGTCCGCGGAACGTCGCGAGGCGTTGCTGCTCGTGGGTGCCGGTGGCTTCAGCTATGAGGAAGCGGCAGATATTGCGCAGTGCGCGGTAGGCACGATGAAGAGCCGCGTCGCACGCGCACGGCGGAGCCTCGAAGATATGCTGAGTGACGATAGTCCGAATGCATTTCGTGCCAAGAGCCAGTCGGTTTCTCACACCGAGATGCTCGACGATCTCGATAAAGTGGCGAACGCATAACGCTGCAAGGCATGGACGCGCCGCGCTCTGGCTGTCAGAAGGTGGTCATGACAATTGACATGAACGGCGCGGACTTGCCTGCGATCCCACACACGGTCTTGCTGGTTGAAGATAATGCGATGATCGCCATGAACACTGAAGCGCTGCTTCAGGATCTTGGGGTGGAGACTGTGCATGTCGCGAGCAATGTTGCGCAGGCCTTGGCGCTGATCGACGCTGAGCGGTTCGACTTCGCGCTGCTGGATTTGCAGTTGGGCGATGGTGAGAACAGTATCCCGATTGCGTCCCGTCTGGTCGAGCATGGCACGCGGATCGTCTTCGCGACAGGTTATGGCGAGGCTCCACTTATATCGGACAATTTCGAGAATATGCCGATTTTGAAGAAGCCTTATAGTTTTGAAGACCTCGGACGCATATTGAGCGGCGCCACTGCTTGAGCAGCTGAAAGTGGAGCCGAAGGGCTTCATAGACAAGCCTCTTTACCCCCGCTTCCATTCAACATCATATTCTACCGGAACTAAGTTGGCTGCCAGCTATTCTGCTGTCAGTAACAAAGGAGACGGTGCATGAACTTTATCATCCTCTTGATCGTCGGCGGTGTGATTGGTTGGCTTGCAAGCCTCATCATGCGGACCGATGCTCAGCAAGGCATATTGCTGAATATCGTGGTTGGCATCGTTGGTTCGTTGCTGGCAGGTCTTCTGCTTTCGCCATTGCTTGGCGTTGCGCCTATTACCTCGGGCGGGCTTTCAATCCCAACGCTGCTGGTTTCCCTGCTAGGTGCAGTCGTGCTGCTTGCGATTGTTAACCTGGTTCGCAGGGGTAGCGTGCGTTAATCGCCGTTGCTGATAATCTAAAAGAAGGCGTCGGTCCCTTGGGTCCGGCGCCTTTTTCATGGTGCGGACACGGATTACGCTGCGCGGCTGGGGCTGACGACTTTTGGTCTGTTGCTGGCAACGGTGGGAGGGGCGATCGCGAGGCGTGCGATGAAGTCCTCAATGGGGACCGGGCGACCGATATGATAGCCCTGGATGATGTCGCATTCCATTGCGGCGAGTGCTTCAAGCACCAGCTGATCTTCCACGCCCTCAGCCACCACACGCATGTCCAGCTCATGAGCGAGCTTGATCGTCGAGTTGATCAGAACGGCATCGCTGCGGCTGCTGTTTATTTGACGGACGAAGCTCTGGTCGATCTTAAGTTCCGTCGCAGGCAGGCGCTTGAGATAGGATAGCGTCGACTGGCCCGTGCCATAATCGTCGATCGAGATGTTCACACCAAGCGCGCGCAAGGCTTCCAGCTCGGCCATGCCCTGATCATCGGTCATGCTGGCTGATTCCGTAATCTCCAGCGTGAGCTGCTCGGCGGGCATATTATAGGTCTGAAGCAGCACGCGCAGCGGCGCTTCGAGCCGATTTTTGCCAAGCATGCGCATGGAGAGGTTGACGGCAATCGAGAGGCCAAGCCGCGAGAAATCAGCAATGGCGCGCTCGAGAACATAGAGCGTCAGCTTTTCGATGCGGCCGGCATCCTCGATTGCGCGGACGAACCGATCCGGGCGGATGAAGCCGCGCTCGGGGTGGATCCAGCGGATGAGCGCTTCGGCGCCGGTGATCTTGTTTGCGACGAGATCGAGCTTGGGCTGATAGGCGAC
>CAMLFF010000163.1 GCA_946479185.1 uncultured Sphingobium sp. | reverse complement strand
GCGGAATCGAGGCCATGCGCACATAGTCGCGCAATTGCGCCGGATCGGTCAGCGCTGCACCGGGCCGCAGCTCGCCCTTGATGAAGGGCGCGACGGCTGGCTGGCGCAAAATATCCCGCGCGATGGCGATGCCCTCGATGATCTGATCGATATCATCCTCGCTACTCAATTGCTGGTGCGCGATCACCGGCGGGGCCAGCGGATCAGCCGAGCGCAGCGTGATACGACCGCGATTTTTGGGTCGCATCAGGCCGACCAGCGTCGAGATTGACGGATCCGGGCGCAGCATCAACCGGCCCTGCTCGTCAAAATCGAATGCGAAGGCCGCAAAGGAAATCTGGAGATTAGGCGCGGGCAGATCCGCCCGGCTCTTCACGAAGGCCTGCGCATGGCCGATCGCGGTGGTCAGCGCGCCCTGCCGGGCCAGTGCGAACTTCATCACTTGCCAGGCGCCGCGCAAACCCTTGGCATCGCTGTTGAGCGTGACTGCATCGACATCATTCACGATATGCGTGCCGACATGATCCTGCAGATTGGCGCCAACGCCGGGCCGGTCGCACACGACATCGATGCCCATCTCGCGCAGATGATCCGCCGGGCCAATGCCGGAGAGCATGAGCAGGCGCGGCGTGTTCATCGCTCCCGCGCTCAGCACGACGCCATGCCGCGCCATTAGCTGCTTCTCCTGCCCATCCTGCAGATAGACGATGCCGGTCGCGCGCCCATGCTCCACGATGATACGCAGCACTTGCGCCTCAAGCAGGATGGTCGGCGCATTGTCGCCCTTGCGCTCATGCAGATAACCGCGCGCGGCGGAACAGCGCGTGCCGCTGCGTTGCGAGACCTGCACATAATCGACGCCCTCGGCATGTTCGCCGTTCAGATCGGACGAGCGCGCAATGCCTGCCTGCTGCGCTGCCGCGATCCACGCATCGGTGATGGGATAGCGCGCCCGCCCTTCCGACACCGCGATTGGCCCGCCCGTGCCGCGCCACGCATCCGCGCCGCGCTCATTATCTTCCATGCGGCGGAAATAGGGGAGGACGGAGGCATGGTCCCAGCCCTGCGCGCCCTCGCGGGCCCATTCGTCATAATCCCATTGATGCCCGCGAATGAACATCATGCCGTTGAGCGAACTTCCTCCGCCCAGCAGCTTGCCCGCAGGCCAGATGTCCGCGCGGCCTCCAAGCGTGGCATCCGGCTCGACCTGATAGCACCAGTCGAAGTCCGGGTTCTGCACCAGGGCGCTGGTCAAGGCAGGGACGCGGGAGCGATGATGACGATCGGTGCGCCCCGCCTCAACGATGGTGACCTTCAGGCCAGCATCGGCCAGCCGCCCCGCCATCGCTGCGCCGCCCGAACCGCCCCCGACGACAATGATGTCCGGTTCCTGCATCATAATCGCTTCATTCCTTTAAAAACTGGACATGATCGCCGCACTGGGCGCGTCGAGCGGCTTGCCTTCAGCCTTTAGTTTCAGTTCGCTGGCCCGGATCTTCGCCTGCTCGGCAATCAGCCAGGCATGGATTGCTGCTGTGTCTTCCGCGGTGAGAATATCGTCCCAACGCGGCATGCCATTGGGCACCAGCAATCCTTCGCGCACGATCTGCTGGAAGGCCTCATGGGTGCCCGACTGCATCCGCCGCAGATCCGGCACATTGGCACGCAGCTGGTTGGAATGGCAGATGGCGCAATTCTCAAAGAACAGCCCCTGCCCTCTTGCAAGCACCGCAGGCGTGACGCCGGATGCCTGCGCAGGCGGCTCGGATGCGACCTCGCTGGGTGGAAGTGGCTCGGGCTGCGGCACAGGGCCGCCATCAATGCGGAACACGAGGATGCGATTGGCATTGCCGTTGCGATAAGCGGCTGAATAGTTGGGCACATAGGACCAGCCACCGCCGCCAAAGCCGGTTGCCACCGCGACATATTGCACGCCCTTCACCCGATAGGTCATCGGCGCAGCCATGATCGAGCTGCCGGTCTGGATTTCCTTCAGCAGCTTGCCGGTGTCCGCATTGCGCACCATCAGTTTGCCGCCGATTGTGCCGTGGAAAATCAGGCCGGATGCAGTCGACAAGACGCCGGAGCGATCCTGCCATCCCTCCATCTGCACCGTCCAACGCGACTTGCCCGTGAGCGGATCGATGGCGCGGATCTCGGATGAGAAGGGCTTTTCCTTCACCCATTTCCACTCAGGCAGCGCCTCGACCTGCGCGCGCAGCGGCGGTGGCAGCGTGGGGAGCACATCCTGCAATTGCGGCGTGAAGATGAGGCTCGTGCCGACATTAAGCGCGCGGGGCCGCCGGGGGTCGCTCGCCTTGTCCGGCGGGACGGTGAACATCAGATTGCCCATGTCCAGCACGGCGGCGAAATAGAGTTTGCGCGCCGGATCATAAGCTGCCGGATACCAGTTGCGCGCGCCCGCCGATGCCGGGAAGACGATCTTGGGCCCCTTCCAATATTCCGACCCTTCAGGCGTCAGGTTCGGCTTGCCGGTCTTGAGGTCGTACCCCTTCGCCCAGCTAGTGCGCACAAGGGCATTGATCCGCAGCGGCTTGCCGGTCTCCCGATCCAGCACGAACAGATAGCCATTTTTGGGTGCGTGCAGGATGACCGGGCGGACCTTGCCGTCAATCTCCATGTCCGTCAGCACCATTGGCTGCGTCGCGGTATAATCCCAGCTGTCGCCGGGCGTTTCCTGATAATGCCATTTCACGCGGCCCGTTTTGCGGTTGAGCGCGACGATGGAGGAGAGATAGAGGTTGGTGCCGCCTGCGGGTGAGCGGCGGCTGATCGCATAAGGGCCGCCATTGCCGACGCCGATATAGACGGTGTCGAACTTGGGATCATAATTGATCGCATCCCATACGGTGCCGCCGCCGCCAATGTCCCAGCGGCTCTTCGGGTCCCATGTCTTGAGCGCCTCTTCGAGCTCGGGATTTTCCTGCGGTCCGCTCTTGGGGTCGCGTGGCACGGTGAAGAAGCGCCAGGCCTGCTTGCCATCGCTCAGGCGATAGGCCGTGACATAGCCGCGCGTATCATATTCCGCGCCAGCATTGCCGATGACGACCAGATCGCCAGCCACATCGGGCGCGCCGGTGATGGTGTAGCCACGATCATGATCGACAATAGTATCGACCGACCAGAGCGTCTTGCCGGTCTTGGCATCCAGCGCATAAAGCTTGCCATCGAGCGCGCCGACGAACACCTTGCCGCCTGACACGGCGACGCCGCGATTGGCCTGATCGCAGCAGGCAGCGCGATTGACCTGCATGTCCACCTCTGGCTCGAAGGTCCAGAGCGGTTTGCCGGTCGTCGCGTCCAGCGCATAGACGCGGCCCAGATTGCCGCTGGTGTACATCACCCCATCGATCACGACAGGCGTCGCCTCCTGCACGCGATTGGTGCCGAGGTCATAGCTCCAGGCTAGGCCGAGCTTGGCGACGTTGCCCGGCGCGATATCGGTCAGGCGCGAATAATGGCTGTCATGCACGTCGCCGCCGGGGAACGACCAGTCATCGCCTGCGCCATAGTCCGATGGCGACGCGCCATTGTCCCCATTCGCGCACGCCGCGAGCAGTGCGATGCCGACGAGCGCGGACAGGCCCCGCAGCGATTTAACGAGTGCGGACATCAAACCGGCCACGCCGCCTGATGCGCCATCATCACCTCGCGCAGTGATTTGGGCTTGCGACCGGCGATGCGCTCGACGGTGTCACTCAGGCGACCGAAATAGCCCTCGCGGATCGACTGGCCAAACGTCACCATATCATCGCTCGACCAGGGGATCGGCCCTTCCGGCATGATATCGGACGCGTGGCGCGGCACGCCGAGCGAATCGAAATAGGCGAACATCGCCTCGTCATCGACCTGCTCGACAGTGATGGGCTTGCCGGAAAGCTCGGTTACGATGGCCATCGCCTCGGGGATCGATATGAGCTCCGGCCCGGTCACGTCATAGGCGCGGTTGCCATGGCCATCCTGTGTCAGCACGCCAGCAGCCGTCGCCACGCAATCGTCCCGGCTGACGAAACCGACCTTGCCGTCGCCGCAATTGTCTGGCTTGTGCCCGGCGAGGAGCGCGGGGATTGCCATCGCGGTGGCGATCGCCTCGGCATATTGGCTGTCGCGCAGATGCGTCCATTGCGCGCCTGACGCCTCGATAATCTCTTCCGTCGCGCGATGATCATACTTCACGATTGCGGGATTGCCTGGCTGGTCAGCTGAGATCAGCGAGGTGTAGACGATATGCCGCACGCCCTGCGCAACCGCTGCTTCCACGGCGTTGCGGTGCTGGCCGACGCGCGAACCGACGCGCGCGGTGCTGATGAGCAGCATGCGCTCGCCGCCTTGCATTGCGGCGGCAAGCGTCGCAGGATCATCGAAATCCGCCTGACGCACATCGGCGCCGCGCTCCGCAAAATGCGCGAGCTTGGCTGGCGTGCGCGAGAGCAGTATGAGATCTTGCGGCGCGCAGGTAGCCAGTAGCAGCTCAGCCGCAGCGCCGCCAAAGGAGCCAGACGCTCCGGTTACGATGATCTTGCCCATCGGCTATCCCCTCAACTGACTTTATCAATGTCGTTGCGCTTGATTGTAACGATTGTTAGTATTGCGTCAATATATGCGTAAGTGGAGAGGAAAGAAAATTGGCGTCACTATCAATCGAGGACCGCTTTGCCCTGCAGGATCTGATCGCCGCCTATAGCTGGGCGCTCGATACGGGCGATGTCGAGGCGCTCGTCGCCTGCTTCACGCCGGACGCGCGCATGAGCGAGGAAGTGTTTGACGAGCCGGACGTGTGGGAAGGCCATGATGGCATCCGCGGCATCGCCGAGCATTATCGCAACGCCGCGGGCTTCCCCGGTCGCCAGCATCATGTGACGCAGGTCCAATATATGCCGCAGGATGATGGCAGCTGCAAAATGCGCAGCTTTGCCTTTGTCACGGAGTGCGAAGGCGAGCCGCCTTATCTGCTGCGCTTTGCGGGCTGGTATGATGATCACGCGGTGAAGTGTGACGACAGTCAGTGGCGTTTCCAGCGGCGTACTGTGCGCCTGTGGGATGGCGAAGTGCTCAAGAATTTCCCCGGTCGCGGCCAGTGGGTGCCGCGCAAGCGCCCCGATTCGCTCATCATCAAACGCTGAGAATCAGCAGCACATTTTATTCGACGGGCGGGGGATAGAGGATGACGATCAACAAGGGCGGCGCCACAGCGGTAGCCGGGCCAACCCTGCTGATGGGCTTAGCGTTCGGATTACTCTCCGCCCTCGGCCCCTTCGCGATCGATCTCTATCTGCCTGCCATGCCAGAGATGGCTCGGGCAATGGCGGCGGATAGCGGCGCGGTGCAGCGCTCGCTCTCCGCCTTCTTCCTCGGTCTCGCCATTGCGCAGATCCCGCTTGGCTGGCTTGGCGATCGCTTCGGGCGGCGCAGACCTTTGATCGGCGGCCTCGCGCTGTTCGCCGCCGCGTCGCTTGGCTGCGCATTGGCACATGACATCGATCAATTGATTGCGTTGCGCTTCCTGCAGGGCATGGGCGCCTGCGCGGGCACATCCAGCGTGCGGGCGATGATCCGCGACAAGCATAGCGGCCACCATGCCGCGCGGCTGATGGCCTTCACCTTTCTCATCATCGGCATTTCGCCCGTGCTTGCGCCGCTCGCTGGCAGCTATTTGCTCCGGGCGACCTCCTGGCAGGGCTTGTTCGTCATTCTGGCGAGCGCCGGAATAACCGCGCTGATTGCCGTTGCACTGTTCCTGCCCGAGACATTGCCGCCAGCGCGCCGCGTTGCGTCCCGGTCGATCCTGCAAGCCTGCGCTTACCTGCTGAGGAAGCCCGCCTTCGTGGCATGGGCCTTAGTCGCGGGCATGGCGACGACGATCCCTTTCGCCTTCGTCACTGCCGCGCCCTTCGTCTTCTCGCAGGGCTATGGGCTGACACCGCATCAATACAGCCTGCTGCTGGCGCTGAATGCCATCGTCTCCATCATCGCGACCCAGTTCGCGCCGGGCCTGATGCGGCGGCTTGGCGTGCGGCGGCTGGTCACAACGGTCGTTCTGATCGCAACTATGGCGACCGTCGGCATCGCGCTCGCCGCGACCATGAGCGCACAATTGCCGCTGGCCCTGCTGCAATGCTATTCCATGCTGATCTTCGCGGTATCGGGCCTGATGCTCACGCCATCCGCCATCTCGGCGCTCGATGCTTCCGAGCAAGGCGCGGGTGCCGCCGCTGGTTTGCTTGGCACGCTCCAGCTTGGGGTGACGGCGGCCGGGAGCGGCGCGGTCTCGCTCTTCCCATCCTTCACCATCATCCCCCTCATCAGCATATTGGCCGGGGGCTTCCTGCTGGTGCTGGCTGCCATGGCGCTTTTGCGCACCCAGCCGGGAATGAAAGCGGCTTAATCCTCGGGCGGCTTGGTCCGCTCAAGGAACAGCGATTCCCCATTGTCGTCGCACGCCTCAAGCGTGTTGATCAGCTTGCCGAGCATCGCGTTGAACGTCGCGATCTCCGCTGGCTTCAGTGCGGAGACGAGATAGTCGGCCACGGAGTCCGTTTGCGGGCGCATCGCCTTGTACAGGCGCTCGCCCTCTGCGGTCAGGCTCAGCGTCTTGCGGCGCCGGTTCGTCTCATCACGATCAACCGTGATGCGGCCATGCTTCTGCAACGCCGCAACAGCGCGCGACACGCTCATGGGGTTCACGCCTGTCAGATCGACCAGCTCATGGCTTGCAGCATGGGGGAAGCGTCCAATCAGCATCAACAGGCGGAACTCGTTGAGGCTGATCTTGTGCCGATGTTCCAGATAAGTCGAAAATGGCGCCATCAGCTTGTTGGCGAGTTTCAAAACGCCATGCAGTGCATCAGCCGAAGCGCTTTCGCGCGCTTGCGGCGTTGGTGGGGCGTCCACGGCGGCTGGTGCTTTCTTTGACATATTTTCGCCTAACGCATCTGGGTGGCTGTGAGTCAAGCGCACCGCATCACGCTATTGCACAGCCTACGCTCGTGAATTTTCCATCCGCAAGATGATAGTGAATATATTGGCGCATTTCCTGCACTTCGCCTTTGGCGATGGGGAAGAATTGCTCCAGCCCTTCCGCTTTGAGGATTTCGGCGGTCAGGTCGCGCAGGCCCTCCACGCGGATAACGCCTTCGAGCGCGACAAGCTCATTGCTGCTCGCGAATTTCTCGATGAAAACGCTTTCCTTTACATAGCTGTGGAGGAAGGTGTAAAAACGCTTGAACGCAGCATGGTCGCTCAGGTCGATCCCGAAAAAGCCGATCTGCGCGCCCGGCGCATAGA
>CAMLFF010000162.1 GCA_946479185.1 uncultured Sphingobium sp. | reverse complement strand
GGATGCAGCTGGAGCCGCTTCCGGTGCCTTCTCTTCGACCTTTGCAGCCGGTGCGGGCGCAGGCTCTTCGCCTTCGCTTGAAATCGTGGCGATCACCGTGCCGACGCGCACATTGTCCGTGCCCTCAGCGATCAGGATCTTCTCGATCGTGCCTTCGTCGACAGCTTCAAATTCCATTGTCGCCTTGTCGGTCTCAATCTCGGCCATGATGTCACCGGCCTTGACCGCATCACCTTCCTTGACGAGCCATTTGGCCAGCGTGCCTTCTTCCATTGTCGGAGACAGGGCCGGCATCTTGATTTCCAGGCTCATCAATACTGCTCCACCAGAACATTCGTATAGAGTTCAGCCGCGCCCGGTTCAGGCGAGCTTTCTGCAAAATCGGCTGCTTCGCTCACGGTCTTGCGGATCTGGGCATCGATTGCCTTGAGATCCTCTTCCTTCACGCCGCTCTCGATGAGAATCTTCTTGAGACCCTCGATCGGATCGCTGGTGTCGCGCATTTGCTGCACTTCGTCGCGCGAGCGATATTTCGCCGGATCGGACATGGAGTGGCCGCGATAGCGATAGGTCTTCATTTCCAGCAGGATCGGGCCTTTGCCGGCGCGGACATATTCAAGCGCCGTTTCGGTCGCGCCGCGCACGGCCAACACGTCCATGCCATCCACCTGCATGCCGGGAATGCGGAAGCTCTCGCCACGGCGATACAGCTGATCCTCGGCGGACGAGCGCGCAACCGACGTGCCCATCGCATATTGGTTATTCTCGATCACGAAGATCATCGGCAGCTTCCACAGCTCAGCCATGTTGAAGCATTCATAGACCTGGCCCTGATTGGCCGCGCCATCGCCGAAATAGGCAACGCACACGCCGCCATCTTCGCTATATTTATGCCCGAAGGCGAGACCGGTGCCGAGCGACACCTGCGCACCCACAATGCCATGCCCGCCGAAGAAGCGATGCTCGACGCTGAACATGTGCATGGAGCCACCCTTGCCATGCGAAATACCCGCCTCGCGACCGGTCAGCTCTGCCATGATCACCTTAGGATCAATGCCATAAGCGAGCATGTGGCCATGATCGCGATAGCCCGTGATCACGCTATCTTTGCCCGGCGTCAGCGCGGACTGAATGCCAACGGCAACCGCTTCCTGGCCGATGTAAAGATGGCAGAAACCGCCGATGAGACCGAGGCCGTAAAGCTGGCCTGCACGCTCTTCAAAACGGCGGATAAGCAGCATCTGGCGGTAGAATTCTGCCAATTGCTCAGGCGTCGCATCGTAGCTGGTCGGTTCGCCCGGACGCTCGCGATTATGATCGGACCCTGGCAGCGTCTGCGCTGCCGGTGAAGATTTGCTGGATCGGCTGGAAGCAGGCTTCGCCAATGTTTCAGGTCCTTCTCGCATGTCAATTTCGACAAGCTATAGGCATGGGAGGCGCATGAGCGCAATGTCCAGATAGGTTAAATGAGGTAGGTAGCGCGGTTAAAAGACGTGAGGTGAGCCACTTAGTTCAGCGGCACGACAACCTCATCAGGATGCGTAACGCCCAACTGCTTGCGCACGAGCTCATCCACCATATCCGGGTCCGCCTTGCGCGGATCGAGCAGCTTCACGCGATTCTCCAGCGCCGCTTTTTGCACATGGAGGGACTTGAGCTCAGCCTCGCGCTGCTTGAGCTGGCGGCTATAGTCACCCCATGCGAGAATGCCATTGGGGCCAACAATTGCATAGCCGATGAACAGCATGAGCAAAATGATAGCGATGGCCGGAGTAAGGGCCGAGCCAAGCAGGAATCTCAATTTCGCCAGATGCGCCATAGCTCTCTTGGAATCACGCCGACTCATTGAATGCAAGCTCAATTTTGCAGGTTGCGACGAATAGCGTCGCTGGGGGCCGGACATGCGGCGCCCTCCCCCGCCCGTCATGGCGAGGGAGAGCCGCAGATTTTAGCGGAAAATCGCCGATCCTGCATAATGCGCGCGGTCGCCAAGCTCTTCCTCGATGCGGATGAGCTGGTTGTACTTTGCGAGCCGGTCCGAGCGGGCCAGCGAGCCCGTCTTGATCTGCCCGCAATTGGTGGCAACGGCGAGATCTGCGATGGTCGCGTCCTCGGTCTCACCCGAGCGGTGCGACATGACATTCGTGTAGCCTGCGCGGTGGGCCATATCGACGGCGGCCAGCGTCTCGGTGAGCGTGCCGATCTGATTGACCTTCACGAGCATCGAGTTGGCGAGCCCCTTCTCGATGCCCATTGCCAAGCGCTTGGGGTTGGTGACGAACAGATCGTCGCCCACCAGCTGGCATTTGTCGCCAATCTTGTCGGTGAGGAGCTTCCAGCCCTCGAAATCATCCTCGGCCATGCCGTCCTCAATCGACTTGATCGGGTAGCGCGCGACGAGATCGGCCAGATAATCGGTGAACTCAGCAGAGGAGAGCGTCTTGCCCTCGCCCGAGATGACATATTTGCCGTTTTTGAAAAATTCGGTGGCAGCGCAATCGAGCGCGAGCATCACATTCTCGCCGGGCTTGTAGCCGGCCTTCTCGATGCTCTGCATGATGAAGTCGAGCGCTTCGACCGTTGATGCGATATTGGGCGCGAAACCGCCTTCATCGCCAACGCCCGTTGCGAGGCCCTTGTCATGCAGGCCCTTTTTGAGCGTGTGGAAAATCTCGGAGCCGATCTGCACGGCATGGGCGATGCTCTCGGCACCCACCGGCATGATCATGAACTCCTGGAAGTCGATCGGGTTATCGGCATGCTCGCCGCCATTGATGATGTTCATCATCGGCACCGGCAGCACATGAGCGGAAACACCGCCGACATAGCGATAGAGCGGCAGGCCACGCGCATCGGCGGCGGCCTTGGCGATCGCGAGCGACACGCCGAGGATGGAATTGGCGCCAAGGCGGCTCTTATTCTCGGTGCCATCCAGCTCGATCATGATGGCGTCGACATCGCCCTGATCCTCGGCATCATAGCCAGTGAGCGCATCGGCAATCTCGCCATTCACGGCATCAACGGCCTTGAGCACGCCCTTGCCGAGATAGACGGACTTGTCACCATCGCGCATTTCGACAGCTTCATAAGCGCCTGTCGAAGCGCCGGAAGGCACTGCGGCACGGCCAAAGCTGCCATCTTCCAGCAGCACATCGACTTCCACCGTCGGGTTGCCTCGGCTATCGAGAATTTGACGGGCGTGGATATCGAGAATTTCGGTCATGTCTGCGCTGCTCCCTCACGGCTGACGAATGCCCGCCGCTTAGCGAGCGCGCCTGTGGATGGCAATGCCGCCGGGCCAGTGCGTGCGTGCAACCGTGCAGCTTCGCATCACAGCTGGGGCTTTCGCCGATATTTGCGGGAACAATGGTTCGCCCGGACTGTTAATGATGGGCAGCCTTGCTATATCCATCGCGAGAGCCATTTTGTTGCCAGAATAAGGAGCCAGCCATGTCTGACACGAGCAGCACAGCACCAACCACCCGCAAGACCGCCTCCAAGGCGTCTGAGACCGTGAGCAAGGCCAAGAAGGCTGCAGCGGCAACAAAGGCAGCAGCGCTGGAAACTGCATCCGAGGCGCGCAATGCTGCGACAGCCAGCACTGCGCAATGGCGCGAGCAGGCAGGTGAATTTGCTGAGCAAGCGAAAAACACCGCGCGGGAAGCTGCGACGACTGCGAAAAACACCACAGGCGATGCACTGCATGGCCTGTCCAAGCTGATCTCCGAAACAGCTGAGACCGTCGATTCCAAGCTTGGTCCACAATATGGCGATTATGCACGCAAGGCCGCTGAGACCGTAGCAGGCGCGGCTCAGTCACTCGATGAGAAGGATATCGACCAACTCACCGAAGAAGCGCGCAATTTCGTACGCAAAAGCCCTGCGGTCGCCATTGGCGCGGCGGCGGTTGTCGGCTTCGTGCTGATGCGCATGATGCGTGGTTCGACGGACAAGAGCTGAGATTGGCGGATTAGCCTGAGCGATGAGGGACCCCCAAGCTGAGCTTGAAGCCGATATGGCGCGGGCTGAAAAGTCCGTGCCTGACAATGATACGATCAAAGCCAGCTTCACGAGGCTGATCGCTTCGGGACGCGAATTGGCCGCGGCGGAGATGGACTGGGCGAAGACGAAGGCATCCATCGTCGCCGCTATTCTTCAGCGTGGCATATTCTTCGGCGTTCTGGCCTTCGTGATCTTGCTGTTCGCCATCGGCGTGCTGATCGCTGCTGCCATTATCGCCTTGGCGCCCTATGTCGGCTGGCTTTATGCCGCCCTTATCGTAGCGGGTGTGCTGCTGGTGTTGGTGGCGTTACTCGGGCTGGGCGCCAAACGGGCTTTTTCTCGGGTGGCGAATCCGGGGGATGGGGCATGAGCATGTTGGATCCGCAGGCCCGGCTGCTGATGGCTCGGCAGCGCGCCGACCACGCAAGATTGGCCTTCACCAATTCACTCCAAGACGCCAAGGCGCGGATTGCCCCGGGCCGCTTGAAGCAGGATATGAGCGATGCGATCAGCGGAAAGGTCCAGCAAACCAAGCAGAAGGTGCGTGACACCGTCGATGCGCACCCAGTCATCGCGACAACTGCCGCCGCGGGAACCGCTGCTGTTATTTTCTGGCGACCTGCACGGCTGTTGATCGCTTATGGCCTGCGCGCTACGCGGATGATCTGGCTCAACCGCTTCCTTTGGAAATTCCGTAAATGACAGAAAATAGCGTGCCGCAACCCGTCGAAAAAGCAATGAAAGTCGCGGCAAATGTTCGGGACCGGGCACAGGCGGGCGTGCGTAAGGCACGGCAAACGGCTGGCACAGTCATCAGCGCAACGCGTGAAAAAGGCGAAGCGGTGATCGATGACACCAAAGAAAAGGGGTATCGCGCCGCCGCTGAAACCAACCGACTGTTTCAGGAGCATCCCGTCGCTGCGGTTGCCGCTGCTGTGGCAGCAGGCGCTGTGCTGGCGATCTTCATGCCCCGCCTGGCTTTGGCCGGCAAGGCCGCACAGTTGGCAAAGTCAGCGGCCAAGGCTGCCATTGCGACCGAAACAGCGCAGATGATGATGGGCAGCCTGAAAGACAGTCGCAATGCAGCGCTCCGCACCGCCACGGGCGCAACGGTGCTTGGGATCGGTGAGCGGTTTTTCTCGCGAAGTGAACCGACAGATGGGCAACCGCTCACCGAGGACGAGAGCGACGCCGAGGCCGACCCGGTTGAAGACGACGCCACGAACGAGCGCTAATTGCAGCGGGACTGCTTGGCATGACGGTGCCAGCCTGATAGCATTTCATCCAAGCCGAACGCGGCACAATCCACATAAATCAGGAGCATAGTCTTTGAGCTTGTTGCACCTTGTCATGGGCGGGCGGGTTACTGACCCGCAGAAGCTGGAATTTGAGGACCTGGATTCGGTCGATATCGTGGGTGTGTTCCCCGATTATGCGAGCGCCGAAGCAGCCTGGCGTGGCGCGGCTCAGCGCACGGTCGATGATGCCGAGATGCGCTATGTGATCGTTCATCTTCACCGCCTGCTGGACCCTTCCGGCGAAGCGAAAGACCCTGCAATCAGCTGATCGGCTAATGTGCTGTGGCGCCGAACCTGCGATTGAGCAGTGGCCGCGCCATTAGCAGACCCGCGATAAAGCCGCCGATATGTGCGCCAATCGCGATGCCGCCAAAGAAGCTGTCAAAGCCGCCCGCGAAGGCGATGAGCAGCTGGAGGACGGTCCAACCCAGCGCGAGCCAGACAATCCGCACGACGTAAGCGGGGATCGGTCCGATCGGCTTCACCGCGCGCTGGCTGTAAATGAAGGCATAGGCGCCCAGGAGCGCGGAGACGGCACCGCTCGCGCCGATCATCGGCACAAGGCTGGAATCCGGCCCGGTAAAGAAGGTCATCGCCCACTGCCCAAGCGCGGCGGCGTAAGCGCCCACCACATAGATCAGCACGGTACGCCGCGCCCCCAGCAGATGCTCCACGAAGCGCCCGCAGAAAAGCAGCATCAGCAAGTTGAAGACAATATGCATCCAGCCGCCATGAATGAGCGTGGCGCTGAGTGGCGTGATCCAGAGCGGCAGCCAGGGAATATCCATTGTGATATTCTGCGCGGCGAGCGCATTCACGCGCTCGGCAATGAAGCCAGCGAGCAGGGCCGCCCTATCCGTCTCGCCTGCAAACTGCACGGGCAGGAAAGCCAGCAGCGTGATGATTGCGATGATATTGGTGGCGGGGCCACGCGGTAGCTTCACAGCCATTAGGATCTTGCCTGCCTGAGTTTGCCGAATATCATGATGAAAATCGGCGGTGCAGATGTGGCGAGAGGCCTGCCCAGCTTTGCAAAGCAGCTGAGTAAGGCCTCCCGACAGACATTCAATTTTTCACGTCACGCTGCCGCACAAGGGAGCGTGGCTCGCGTTCAGATGAACTCGATCTTGTCCACATGGTAGAACTTGTCACCAGCGGGCACAGTCACTTCAACATCTTCACCGACCTGACGGCCAATGAGCGCGCGGCCAAGCGGGCTGTTATAGCTGATCATGCCAAGCTTGGCGTCTGCCTCAGCCTGACCCACAATCTGATATTTGATGGTGTGATCATTCTCATCGAGCAACGTCACCGTGGCGCCAAAGATGATCTTGTCGCCCGACAGGGTGGTCGGATCGATAACCTGCGCGCGGGAGAGCTTATCTTCCAGATCGCCGATCGTCGCTTCGACCTGACCCTGACGCTCCTTGGCGGCATGATATTCGGCATTCTCGGAAAGATCGCCATGCGCGCGTGCTTCCTCAATCGCGTCCACAATGGTTGGACGCTCCACCTTCAAAGCACGCAATTGCTCAGTCAGCTTATCATAGCCAATCTGTAGCATCGGCAATTTCTCAACGGTCGCCATCTCGACTCCCTAAAAACCTGCGCATCAAAGCGCGAACTCCCTCGCCGACCGGCGGTTCCGATCGGCGCGCAACTGATTTCTTAATCTGAAGGCAGATCAGTCGTGCGACGCTTTATAATAGGATTGCAGCGACCGCACTTCAAGGGGACGCGCGCGCAAAGCCTCAATTGCGTCCACTGCGGCGACACTTGCGGCCGCCGTCGTGAAGCTTGGAACCTTGAGACGCAGCGCACTCATGCGGATCGCCTGGCTATCCTTGAGCGACTGCCAGCCTTCGGTCGTGTTGAAGATCAGGTCCACATCGCCATCGGTAATCCGGTCCACGATGTGGGGGCGGCCCTGCGCGACCTTGTTGACCGTTTCCACGGCAACGCCTTGCTCGATCAGATAGCGGGCCGTGCCGCCGGTGGCGACGATGCGGAAGCCGAGAGCAGCGATCTTGTGCAAGGCGGGCA